>NZ_CBDTNW010000063.1:0-41995 GCF_965361815.1 Rubneribacter sp. | reverse complement strand
TCTTCCCTCGAAAGGGTGGCGGCCCCCTCGGGCGCCCCAGAGGGCCCCGCCAAGGGGAGGGATATGCGAAACGCTAGCCGACGTAGGCGGCGGCGTTGTCGCCGGCGATGCGGCCGAAGGTGTAGATGTCGGCCATGGAGGTGGAGCCCAGCCGGTTCGTGCCCATCTTGTGCCCGGCCACCTCGCCGGCTGCGAACAGGCCGGGAATGGGCGCGCCTGCGGTGTCGAGCACCTCGGCGCTCGGGTTGATGCGCAAACCGCCCATCGTGTAGTGCACGGCCGGCTTGTACGTCATGATGTAGTAGGGCGGCGTGTCTATCTTGTGCATGGTGCCGCGGTAGTTGAAGTCGGGGTCGGCGCCCGCGTCCACGTAACTGTTCCACTGCTCGATGGTTTCGATCAGCGCCGCCGCGTCAATGCCGAACGGCTCGCACGCCTCCTCCAGCGTGTCGGCCTTCACGCACAGCTTGCGGGATGCAAGGTTCTCGAACTCGTCGGAGTGGATGTCAACTACCTTCGTCTCGTCGGCTGCGGCTTGGTCCCAGATCTCGTAAGCGCGCTCGTCGGTTTGGGCGAGGATGGCGCTTGACAGCACGTCGCGGCGGTCAAGCTCCTCCACGAAGCGCTTGCCCTCCTTGTTGAACATGACGGTGCGCTCGTCAAGGCGCAAATCGTCAAGGTAGAGCAGCGCGCCGTTGTCCACGTCGCAGATGGGGTAGGTTTGGATGAGCTCCATGTCCACGAGGTCCGCGCCAATTGCCGAGGCCATGGTCAGCCCGTCGCCCTGCGCGCCCACCGAGTCGGTGGAGTTGAACTGCTCGCCGTAGTCCGGATTGGCCTCCGCGCGCATCTCCACGTTGGCGCCGAAGCCGCCGCTTGCCAGCACAACCGCCTTGCAGCTGAACGAGTACTCGTCGCCCGTGACCGTGTTCTCGGCCTTCACGCCGCTGATGCTGCCGTCCGATCCTGTGACGAGTGCCGTGGCCTTCGTGTTGTCAACCAGGGTGATGTTGTCGATGGACTGCGCGCGCGTGGTCAGCTTCGTGGTCATCGCGTTGCCGATGTGCCCGGTGGGGATGATGGAGCGCTTGACCGAGTGCCCGCCGAAGAACAGCAGGTTGTGCTCCCAGGACACGCCGCCCTCGTAAGTGAGCCACTGCGCTGCGTCGTACACGCCGTTCGCGATGACGTTCACAAGCTCCGGGTCCCCGCGGTTGTCGCCGCCTTCCAGCATGTCCTTCGCCAGCTGCTCGGGGGTGTCGGCCACGCCGGAGTTGGTCTGGATCCAGTTGCCGGGCACGGCCATCTCGCCGCCGGAAAGGGCGGTGGAGCCGCCGAACACGCCGAGCTTCTCCATGAGCAGCACGCTTTTGCCCTTGTTCGCGGCGCTGATGGCAGCCGTGAAGCCCGCGCCGCCGGTGCCCACGACAATGACGTCGTACGCCTCCGCGATGTCCTCGGCCGGCTGCTCGATCGCCTTGTCGCGCTTCTTCCACTCCGACGACTTCTCGCCCGCCTGGTCAAGCGCTTCGGCGACGGCGGTGAGGTAGGCCATGCTCGAAAGCGATGCGCCTGTCACCACGTCCACGTTGAGCGTTTGGTTGTCCACGATGAGCTTGCCAAGCTTGTCGAAGCACACATCGCCAAGGCCCAAGGACTCGCGCGACTCCAGCACGTCTATGCGCTCGATGGCGCCGTCTTTGGTCACCACCTCCACTTGGATGGTGCCGTGCTTTCCCATGCCGGTGCCCACCGTGGCGACCCCGGCGCCTTCGGGAAGCGACCCGCCCGCGCTTGCGCCGGACGTCCCGCCCGACGGCGCGCAGCCGCCCAGCGCCAGCGCCCCGCCTGCGGTGGCGAGCGCCGCTCCGGTCAGAAACTGCCTGCGTGAAAGTCCTTCCATAGTGCTGCCCTCCTTTTGGCATGCCCCGGCTCCCTCTGGTCTGATCTCGCTTGTCCGGGGTGGGTCCATCCTAGCGCCGATGCGCGCCGCCGATTCGCCTCGCACAGGGTTCAATGCGTAACCCGCCCCGAGTTTAAAAATGTAACCCCTGGCAATACACCCAGGCGACCCATAGGGCGGCCCAGAGGTTTTGGGGTAAGATGAGGAACCGGCTTCGCAGGAAGGGGAGGATTCGCATGAAGGAGTTCGTTGGGCGCTGGAAGGACGTGCTCGCGCGCGTCGGCATGCTGCCCGTGGCGTTCCTCGGCGTGGGGCTGTACCGTGCGTGGCTGTCGACGTTTTTCCGCTACGAGGCGTTTCCCACCGTCGAGTTCTTCGATTACGCCGTGTTCGAAGGGGCCATCGGCGTCGTGTCGCTGTTGGTGGTGGCGTTCGCGCGCCGCATCGTGCCCCTGTGGTGCAACCGGGTGATCGTCAGAGCGTGCGCCGCCTCCATGGTGGGCGGGTCGGCGCTTGTGGTGATCGCGTGCTTCTGGTTGCGGGCGGCGCCGATGAAGTACACGGGGCTTGTGCTGGCGGGAGCGGGCCTGGCGCTGCTCATCCTCATGTGGTCCGAGTTCTTCGGGTCGCTCAATCCCATGCGCGTGGCGGTGTACTACGCGGGCGCCATCGTGCTGGGCGAGTGCCTGAAATGGTTGTTCGCCGGCCTGGATCCGGCGCACATCGCCGTGTTCTCCGTGGTGCTGCCTTTGGTGTCGCTTAGCTGGGTGCGCCGGTCGATACGGCAGCTTCCCGAGTTCGACCTGCCCAAGCCCATGGGCAAGCCAAGGTTGTCCGAGGTGCCGTGGAAGCCCATTCTGCTCATGGCCGTGTGCACGCTGGCGACGGGGTTTGGCGTGCTGCCGGACAAAACGCTGGTGGCGGGCAATATCGCGGGCACCGTGCTCATGGCGTTGTTCGTGTTCTTCGGCGTGCTGTCGTCGTCGAAGTGGTTCAACTTCGACACCATCTACCAGCTGGCGTTTCCCTTCATGATAGTGGGGCTGCTGTTCATCGCGCCGCAATTCTCGCCGGAATCGCAGATGGCGGCAGCGTGCTACGATGCGGGCTACACCATGCTGTCTCTGTTCGTCGCCATTGTGATGAGCAACATCGTGTACCGGTTCGGCATTGCCGCCGCATGGCTCAACGGCATCGAGCGGGGCATCCGTTACCTGGCCGAGTCCGCCGGGTGGGGCGTGTTCGCGCTTGGGTCGGCGTTTCTGACGCGGGGGCAGATGGACGTGCTGCACATCGGCATTGTGGCGGCGGTTGCGGTGGCCTTCGCCGCGCTGTTCTTCACGGAGAAGCATCTGTCGGCGAAGTGGGGCATCAACCTCAAAGGCGATCCGGGGGAGGACGACGTGTTCACCCCGGGCATGCTGGCCATGCGCGTGTCGGACCTGTCGCGCGATCACAACCTGAGTCCGCGCGAGGAGGAGGTGCTGCAGCTGCTCGCGCGCCGCGAGACGGCGGCGCGGATAGCCGAGAACCTGTTCGTGGCCCCCGGCACCGTGAAGGCGCACACGAGCCGCATCTACCGCAAGCTTGGCGTCCGCAGCCGCGAGGAGCTCTACGAGCTGTTCGGGCAGGGGGAGTGAGGACGGGAGGAGCGCTTGGGGAGGACGGCAGGGAGGGTGGGTTTGCGCCAACTCGCCGAACGAATTCGCGCCAACTCGCCGAACAAAACCGTGCCAACTCGCCGAATGAAACTGTGCCAACTCGCCGAAAAATGTTTCTTGTTGTACAATATGCCGAGGTAGCGCCAACTTTCGCGAGAAAAGGCATAGATGAGAAAATACTATCCACGCATTGCCGATGAAGTGCTCCGCTCAAAGCTCGAGGCAAAAGGGGCCGTGCTCATAGAAGGCCCCAAATGGTGCGGGAAATCGACAACGGCGGCCCAGGCTGCGAGAAGCGCGGTGTATCTGCAGGATCCTTCAACCAGGGAGCAGAACATGATGCTTGCCAAAGCGTCTCCGAAGCGCTTTTTGCAGGGGGATGCTCCCAAGCTTATAGACGAATGGCAGGTTGTTCCCTCTATTTGGGATGCCGTTCGCTTCGAAGTTGACCAGCGGGATGAGTTCGGCCAGTTCATCCTTACGGGATCGGTGACGCCTCCCGCCAGCGACGAGATAGCGCACTCGGGTACGGGTCGCATCACCAGGATGCGCATGCGTCCGATGACGCTGTTCGAGTCGGGGGATTCGAACGGGGCGGTGTCGCTTGCGGAGCTGTTCGACGGTGAAAGCGAGGTGTTCGGGGAAACCTCTCTTTCGCTGGAGGATTTGGCTTTCGCTTTGTGCCGGGGCGGATGGCCCAGGGCGATAGGCTGCAAGGAGTCGGTTGCGCTTGCGCAGGCTATCGACTACTACGACGATCTTGTCAACACGGATTTCTCGAAAATCGACGGCGTGCGCAGAAGCAGGGAGCGCGTCTCCAGGTTTTTGCGCTCTTACGCACGGCATTCGGCAACAGGGGCAACTTACACTACCATCAGGTCCGATATGCTGGCCAACGAGACCGAGTCGCTCAGCGAGGACACCATTTCGTCTTACGTTGACGTCATGGAAAAGCTGTTCGTCATTGAGAACCTTCCTTCCTGGCATCCGAATCTGCGGTCGAAAACGGCCATTCGCACGTCCGACACCCGCCATTTCGTGGATCCTTCTATAGCGGCCGCCTCCCTGGGGCTTGGTCCGAACGACCTGATGAACGACTTGAAGACCTATGGACTCCTTTTCGAGTCGCTGTGCGTGAGGGATCTGCGGGTGTACGCTCAACGTTTGCGCGGCGATGTGTACCACTATCGAAACAAACGCGGGCAGGAAGCGGATGCCGTGCTGCATCTTCGCGACGGCAGATACGCGCTTGTGGAGGCGAAGCTGTTCTCGCAAGAGCGCATAGACGAAGGTGCGAAGTCACTGTTGTCCATTCGCGACGACATCGACGAGGAGAAGATGGGTTCGCCCTCGTTTCTCATGGTGGTCACCGGCACTCCGTACGCGTATCGGCGCGAGGACGGCGTGATCGTGGCGCCGCTCGGCACGCTCGCCCCGTAGGCGCGCGGTCGCCCCGGGCATGCCGGCGATGCGCGCGTCGGACTTGTCGCGCGACCGCAACCTGAGTTGCGCGAGCAGCTCGTAGAGCTGCTCGGGGGGGGGCTCCGCGCTTGCTACTTGTCGCCGTAGCGCCCTCGGCATGAGACGACGTAGACCACATCGCCGTCAACCCGGTACACCAGACGGTTCTTGGAATCGACCCTTGCGCTTCTCAACGCTTCGGCGGTCCCTTTGAGGATCTCCGCTTTGCCTGTCGGCTTTCCCTCTTTCCCTGCATGGGCAATGTCTTTCAGCAGCGCGTTGGTCTTGCGGAGCGTTCTTTTGCCTTGCGATTGCCAATATTGGTAGTCTTTCCATGCGGCATCGCCCCAGAAGTACGGCATGACGCTACACCTCGGCAAGGTCGTGGTAAGCGCCTTCGCCCGCACGCATCAGCCGGTATCGTTCGTCCATCTCCGCAGCGAACTTCTCCTCGGTGGGCACGCGGCGACGCACTTCGAAGGGGAATCCGCCGTCTTCCACGAAACGTTTCATGAACACGGTGAGCGCGGTTGTCGAGGTCATGCCAAGTTCCTCGGCGGTTTCCTCGAACTCTCGTTTGAGGGCGGTGTTGACGCGGTTGCCCAAAGGAACCGTTGTGCCCGATGCGGCCATGCTGTCTCCTTTCTGGTGAATTTGCTTTCGATTATAAATCATTCGCTATCAAACAATAGCGAATGATTTCAAACAAATGGAAAATGGTAGCTTCATGGGCAACGGGAGGCTCTGCGTGGCGCGCCGCCTCCGCATTGCCGCGCTGCTCGCTTTTGCCAACTCGCCGAACGAATTCGCGCCAACTCGCCGAAAACGCTTCTTGTGTACGCGTGTTGGCATAAGGATGGCGTGATCGTGGCGCCGCTCGGCACGCTCGCCCCGTAGGCGCCCGCCCTCCTTCCTTCGCGCGCAGTTTGCGTGGAATCCCCCTTGAGTTTCGGTGGCGAAGCGCGGCGGCTCGCGGCGGGAAGGGCGCGGCTTTGCTATCATCGACGCCTATGGCGAAGGCGAAGAGACATGGATGGTTGAAGGCGATGCTGGGTGTGCTGCTGGGATGCGCGCTGGCGGTGGCGCTGGTGGTTGCGGGCACGAACGCGGTCGTGGTGCTGACCTCGAAGGACCGCATTGTCGGTGCCGAGGAGGCCGCGGCGTTCCGCGCGGACGCCATCGTGGTGCTGGGCGCGTCGGTGTATGCGGACGGCACGCCGTCGAGCATCCTGCAGGACCGCCTGGACGACGGCATAGCGTTGTACTTCGCGGGTGCGGCGCCGAAGATCATCATGAGCGGCGACAACAGCACCGTGGCCTACAACGAGGTCAAGGCCATGAAGGACTACGCGGTGGCCCAGGGTGTCCCCAGCCAGGACGTGTTCTGCGACCATGCGGGCTTCTCCACCTATGAAAGCATGTACCGCGCCAAGCACGTGTTCGGCGCCGAGCGCATCGTGGTGGCCACGCAGACCTACCACCTGTACCGGGCGCTCTACGCGGCGGGCGGCTTGGGGCTTGAGGCTATCGGCGTGCCGAGCGACTACCGCGAATACGCCCATCAGCTCCAGTACGATGTGCGCGAGGTCCCCGCGCGCACGAAGGACTTCTTCCAAACGCTGCTCAAAATGCCCCCGACGTTCGTGGGCGACCCCATCAGCTTGGACCAGTCGGGCGACGTCACCGAGGAGTAGGCGCCAAGAGGCGAGACGCGCGCTGGCGGCGTCATCCGATTTTGGCGCGCTTCGCCGACGTGCGGATTGCCGCCCCTTCGCCGTCCCTTCAGCGTGTCTCATGTTCTGCGGCGCGTCCTCTTCTTTTGCAGCGTGTTCGCGGAGCGGCGGTGCCCCGTCGGCTGCTTTGGCGTCGCGGGCTTTCGCTCCTCCAGCTCGTGGGGGTCGAAGGCGTCGATGAGGTCCAGCAGCTCCTGCTTCTTGTGGATGTCGAGCTTCGCGTAGATGCGCTTGGAGTGCGTGCGGATGGTGTTCTCGGACACCACCAGGTCCTCGGCGATGCGCGCCACGGTGTTGCCGCGCGCGATGAGCTCCATGACCTCGGCTTCGCGGGCGCTCAGGCGGTAGTGCTGGCGCACGAGGGCCGCTTGCTTGGAGATGCGGTCCTGGTACACGGGTTCGTCGGCGGGCCGTCTGGAGGGTTTGGCCGGGGTGTCGGCGGGCGCGCGGCTTTCGGCGGGCGTGCGATCCTCGGCGGCCGACTCCGTGCTCTCTTTCCGCGTGCATGCGGGGTCCTCGGCGGCGGAAGCCGGCTCCTCCGGCGCCGCGGTTCGCTCAACCGGGCGCGTCCGTTCGCCCCGAGGCTTCAGCGCCACCAGCTCGATGCTGGCCCCTTCGCCGTGCAGGCGGCCTTGTGCGGATTGCAGAACGCGCTTGAACCCGCCCTGCCCGACGAAGTACATGAGCCCAAGCAAATACACGGCCACCAGCGCCACCACGGCCAGAGGAGAGATGCCGATGACCGTGATCTGCTCGGCGAAGGTGCCGCTCACAAACCCCACGTCGTGCAGCACGTACACGATGCCGGCGAAGAACCCGTAGATGAACACGGGGTTGATGCCGCGGTCGCGCGAGGCTTGGGCGCATTGGATCATCATGAGCATGATGGCCACGCTGTACACGGCGTACAGGATGGCGGCCAGCCAGCGCTCGTATTCGGACGGCAGGAACGGCAACAGCAGAAACGACGTGATGGCGAACGGGAAGAAGATGCGGTACGCGCCCACCACGTTCACGCGCAGGTTCTTGAACTGCCACAGTATGAGAAGCGCGACGGCGGCGGAGCACATGCCCGCCATCGACAGGATGTTCACGAGCGATCCCACGGCCGGCTCCCCGATGGCCAGCGAGCGCATGATGCCGGTGCAGAACCCGAGCGCGCCCACGCACAGAGCGCTGCGCCAGTAGTCGTCCACCACGCGCCGGTACACGCGGGGGTGCTCGCGCGGGACGTCCTGGAACATGGCCTGGTCGCGATCGATGCGGCGGCTGGTCAGGGCAATGGCCAGCCCGAACAGCGGCAAGAACACGAGCGGTATGAGAAACGCTGTCACCGCCTGGGGAATGAGGTAGAGCGAGAAGTACAGCACGGCGCCCCAGGCCGTTCCCAGTATGAGGCTGTGGTTGCTGGCGTCGGAGTCCATGCTGGCGAACAGGCGTTGCCACAGCATGTAGAACCCTGCGGAACCCAAGCCCAGCAACGCGCCGCCGGTCACCACCATCGGCAGCGCCCAAGCGGCCACGTAGATGGCGATTATCAGGCAGCACCATCCCAGCAGGTAGGGCACGGTGGCCAGGCGCACGATGAAGGCGCGCGTGGGCCCGGGGAAGAAGTACACGCCCAGCGCGCTTGCGAAGTAGCTGGCCGAGAACGCAAGCGACTGCGCCAAGAAGAACCAGAACACGATCTGCGGCGTTTGGAACTCCAGGGGCAAAAACGGGAACACGCCGCCCCACACCCCTGCGGCGTTGATGGCCAAAAACAGCGCATAGCCGAGCGTGGCGACGTTCGGTATGAGTATGCGGATGATGCTTCGAGGCGACACGCGGACCCTCCCGTCGGCTTTCGCAGGCATGCCACTCCGCAGTATACCGGACTTCGCGGCAGACTTCGGGGAGGGCCGTTTCTTCGACCCGCGCTGTGACGGGGCGGCCACGGCGGGGCTACGGACCGTCGAACGATGCGCGCGCCCAGTGCCGGCGGCGATGCGGCCGCATAGGATGGTGCGATGATCGAACAACGACCGGGGCTTCGCCGGCCCGTCCGGCTTTCGCGAATCCCCCAAGGAGGTGCGGATATGAACCTTGCGTTTATGCACATGCCGATGGTGCTGTTCACCACGCTCGTGCCCATGGCGTCGGGCGCGTTTGTCGGGCTGGCCATCGCGTTTCTGACAACCCGTTTCTCGGATGAGCGCCTTGCGCGCATCGACCGCTGGACGCTGCTTCCGCTGGGCATCCTTGCCGTGGGCTTCGCGGCGGCGCTTGCGTCCTTCGCTCTGCCGGCGCGCGCTGCGGGCGTCTTGCAAAGCGCGTGGCTTGGGTCAATGCCGCTCGTTTTGCTGGCGAGCCTGCTGTTCGTGCTGGTTGCGGTGGCGTATTGGGTGGTTGCGATGATGGGGGTCCTGACATGCCGGGCGCGCGCGGTGTTCTCCTCGGTGCTGGCGGTCGGCGCCCTTGCGCTGTCGTTTTTCATCGGCGCGGCGTACTGGGGATCGGCCGTCTCCTCGTGGGCGTCGCCGGTTGCGGCCGTGGGGGTTGCGGGCTTCTGCGCGGCGGGGGGCGTGCCTTTGGGCGTGCTCGTGGTGGCGCTTGGCGGCGGAATGGCGGAAGCGCAGGATGCGCGCTTCTCGTCGGCGTCGATGTTCGCGGCGTTCGTGGGCGTGGTGGCGGCCATCTTCGCCGTTGCGTCCCAGATGCTCTACGCCCAGTCGGTGGTCTCGGCGTTCTTCCCCGGGGCCGAGGCGTTGCCGGGGTCGTGGGTGTACCTGGCCATCTCGATAGCGGGGTTCGTCGTCATGCTGGTCTGTTTGCGCACGGCGCTCTCGCCCGACCGCGCCGCCGCGTTCGGGCGCACCGCCGGGGCGGCCGCCGCCGTGCCCATGCGCGACCGCGCGGCCGTGCGTCCGGAAAACGCCGCGCGCTCGGCGGTGTCGCTTTTGGTGGGCGGCAGCGCGGCTGTGTTGGTCGCCATCTTCGTGGCACGCCTTGTGTTCTACGCGCTGCAGGTGTGAGGCTGCGGCTGCGCTTGGCGGACGATCGGCGCGCTCTCTGTTGGCGTTGGCGCGGACCCCGCCGGAGGCGGTCCGGCAAGGGGCCGCCCGCAAGTTGGTCGCAAACCGCGCCCTGTGGCACGCGCGGGGCCGCCTTTCCGCCCTCCGCGCCTCCCGCGCCCGGAGAAATCCCAGGTTGCGGAAATCGCGCGGCCTGCCGACGCGCCGGATCGGCCCTCCGGAGTGCCATAGGGCGCGGTTTGCGACCAACCTGCGGACGCGGCCTCCGCGTTCGCGCGCCTCTCTGCTAAACCGCTATTGGCACGAACCGGCGTTTGCCAAATCCCGAGCCAGGACTTCTCCGGTCGGGCGCCTCGAAGGGTTCTCCCCGCCCGACGGGCGGGGCTTTGCCTGGCGAACCGGTCTGGCCTACGTCGATCCTGGTTCAACGGAGAGGCTGCGCCCCTCTGGACAAAACGGCCCCTGATCCACATCCTCGCATGAGGATAGTCAAAAGCGCAAGCCGCCTGCCTGGGGAAACGCGCGGCCTTCCTGCGCGTCCCTTCGCGAAGGCCCCGAATCGGGCCGATTTTGGCCGAGGCCATGTGGACCGGGGTCCGTTTTGTCCATGACTGTCTCGCTATCCGTTAAACCGCCGACGGCGCGGGCCGTGCCGGCTTGCCGCGCAAGGTCCCGCCGGGCGCTTCGGAGGGTTACCGGACCGCCGGGCGCGGAGGACCCTCCGAGGCGCCCGATCAGAGGAAGCTCGGCTTGAACGTTAGGCAAACATAAGCTCGTGTCGATCTTGGTTTGACAGAGAGGGGGCGCGGGGTCGGACGGAGGGGCTGGCTGCCCTGCGCAGGCGGCTCGCGCAAAGGGGCTACAGCTCGACGGGCTTCCATTCGTCGTGGTTGCAGATCCAAGCCTGAGGCTCTTCGACGGAGAAGAACACGAGCACGGGATCGTCCGGACCGTCGTAGCTCTCTCCAAGGCTTTCCAGGTGCTCGTATCCCGCGCGCCGCATCTCGTCGTTCGCGCGGTCGTCCAAACCCGCCTTGCCGCGCAGGATGAGCCAGCCGTGGCCGGGCCACCACGACGTGGCCTCGAACCGCGGGTTGGCGACAAGCTCCTCCCACACGTCTTTGGTGGTGGCGGTGCAGAACCATATCTTGCCGTCCTGCTCGGCCGCGAAGCTGAAGGGCCGCACGTGCGGCTGGCCGTCTACGCTGGTGGCCAGGTACCAGGCCGGCACGCTGGTCAGGTACTGGAGGATGATCTGGTTTCCGGTGGTCATGAGTCTCTCCTATCTGTCGGGGCGGCCCGCCCGTTTCCGGCGCGCCGCCTGGGACGGGCGGGCAGGGGGGGCGGGAGTCAGGGCAGCGTCAGGGCGTTCGCCGCAAGGACGCAGGCCAGCAGGGCGGCCATGGCGGCTGCGGCCACGCCGTCGCGCGCGGACAGCCGCAGCGGGTGCAGGCGCGTGCGCCCGGCGCCGCCGTGGTAGCAGCGGGCGTCCATGGCGGCCGACAGCGTCTCGGCGTGCCGGAAGGCGCTCGCGAACAAGGGGACGGTCAAAGACGAGAGCATGCGCACGCCCTTCACGGAACTGCCCGCCAGCCCCGCGCCCCGGCTGACCTGGGCGCGGTGGACGGTTACCAGCTCGCTTGCGAACTGCGGCATGAAGCGCAGCGCAATGCCCATGATCATGCCCAGCTCGTGGGCGGGGAAGCCGAAACGGGCAAGCGGCGAGAACAGCCGCTCGAGCGCTCCGGTCAAATCGAGGGTGGGGGTGGTCATGGTGATGAGGCTCATGCCCAGCATCATGAGCGTGAGCCGCGCCGCCACGAACAGGAACCGTCCCACGCCCCCGTCGGTGATGCGGATGGGCCCCCACTCCGCGATCACGGCTCCGTCCTGGATGACGAACAGGTTCAGAACGGAGGCCACCGCGACGATGAGCATGAGCGGGGCGAGCGAGCGCAGGGCCTTGCCCGGGGGAATGCTCGATGCGAGGTAGCACGCGGCGGTGAACGCGCCGAGGGCGCCGAGGGCGGCCGGCGTGCTCGCGATGAGCGCGATGACGATGTACGCGCAGCCCAGGAGCAGCTTCGCGCGCGGATCCAGGCGGTGGAGGGGGCTTTCGGCGGGGAAGTAGCTTCCGAACGAGAACACGTTCATCGGGCGCTCTCCGTTTCGCGAACGGTCGGGCGGGCGAGTGTGGCAAGCGCCGCGGCGAGGGAGTCCGCGTCGAACAGGGCTTCCTCGGGCAGGGGGACGCCCCTCGCGCGCAGGTCGTTCGCCATGCGCTGCGCGGAGGGCAGTCCCAGGCCCACGTCGTTGAGCTCGGCGGCGCGCGAGAACACCTTCTCCGGGGTTCCCAGGTCGAACACCGCGCCCTCGTTGAGCACCAGCACGCGGTCGCAGCGGCTGGCGAGGTCGTCCATGCTGTGCGATATCATGACGACGGTCAGGCCCTTGTCGTGCAGGCTGGTTATGAGGTCCAGGAAGTCGCGCCGCGCCGCAGGGTCAAGCCCGGCCACGGGCTCGTCCAGCACCAGCACGTCAGGCCGCATGGCCAGCACGCCGGCGAACGCCACGCGGCGCTGCTGGCCCCCGGACAGCTCGAAGGGGCTTTTGTCGCGCAGCTCGTCGAAGTCAAGCCCCACCAGGCCCAGCGACTCGCGGACCCGGGCGTCCACCTCGTCCTCGGCCAGCCTTAGGTTGCGGGGTCCGAAGGCCACGTCGTTGTAGACGGTGTCGGCGAACAGCTGGTGCTCGGGGTACTGGAACACCACGCCCACCTCGGCGCGAACGGCGGACGCGTTCGCCTTGTCGGAGGCGTCCCTGCCCTTGACCAGGACCCGTCCGCGCGTCGGGTGCAGGATGCCGTTCATATGCTGGATGAGGGTGGACTTCCCCGAGCCGGTGTGCCCGGCTATGCCGAAGAACTCCCCTGCGGCCACGGAGAAGCTGACGTCGCGGACGGCCCATGCGGCGTCGGGGTCGTTGCCCCATTTCGCCTGCTTGCCTCCGGCGTCCTGGCCGCGCTTTTTCCGCTTTTCCTTCGGAGGGTCGTAGGCGTAGGAGACGCCCTGGAACTCTATGGCCGCCGGGCGCGCCTCGCCGTCTTTCGGGGTTGGGCGCGCGCCGTCCTCTTCGGGCTTGCGGGCCGGGGCGCAAGGCTCCTTCGCCGCAGGCGCCCCAAGGAGGGGCGGCACGGCTTCCGCGAGCTTTTCCTCGTCCACGCACAGGGGCACGGCCAGCCCGCGCTCCTGCAGCTTGCGGGACAGCTCGCAGGAAAACGGCACCTCCAGGTTGAGCCCGGCCAGCACGTCGGCGCGCACGAGCACCTCTTGGGGCGGGCCTTCCAGCGCCACCTTGCCGCGGTCGAGCACCACCACCCGGTCGGCCTGGGCCGCCTCCTCCATGGAGTGGGTGATCATGACCACGGTCATGCCGCGGGCGTTGAGTTCTTTGCACACGCGCATAAGCCCGGACCTCCCGCGCGGGTCGAGCATGGCCGACGCCTCGTCCAAGACGAGCACCTTCGGATGCATGCCCAGCACGCCCGCTATGGCCACGCGCTGCTTCTGCCCGCCGGAGAGGGCGTAGGTCTCGTGCCTTTCGAACCCGGTGAGTCCCACCTCCTCAAGGGCGTCGCGCACGCGCTGGGCAAGCTCGTCTGCGGGCACGCCCAGGTTCTCCGGCCCAAACGCCACGTCGTCCTCCACAAGCGAGGCCACCAGCTGGTCGTCGGGGTTTTGGAACACCATGCCGGCGGTGGAGCGGATGCGGTAGACGTTTGCGGGGTCGGTCGTGTCCATTCCGTCCACCCTGACGCGGCCCTTGTCGGGCAGAAGCAGCGCGTTCAGGTGCTTGGCCAGCGTGCTTTTGCCGCTGCCGTTGCCGCCCAGTATGCAGACGAACTCCGCGGCGTCGATGCGCAGGTCTATGCCGCGAAGCGCCAGACGGGCCCCGTCGTAGGTGAACTCGAGTTCGGTGCAGTCTATCATGGCAGTCCTCGCCTTACGTGGGTTTGCGTCCGCTTCGCGCCTCTAGCGCCCCGTCACCTGGGATTTTTTCGGAGTTATGAGGTTGGAGACGGCTTTGTACACCACCAAGGTCAAAACGGCGTTGATGGCTCCCTTCGCAAGGTTGAACGGAAGCACGGCGGGCAGCAGCAAAGGGATGATGACGTCGAAGCTGCCGTACCAAAACGCCACGCCGATGGTCAGGTTGGCGACGATGGACCCGATGGTGGCCAGGATCACGCCGACGGCCAGCCCCGCCGCCCCGCCCGCGAGCGTGCGCCTGCGGGCGTAGAGGGCCGCCGCCGGCCACACGAAGCACAGCGTGACCACGATGTTCATGAGCGATCCCACCCATTCTCCCAAGATGAGCCCGTGGATGACGGCGGCGACCGCGCCCACGGCTATGCCCGCGCCGGGCCCGAACGCGAAGCCGCACACCATGGCCGGCATGAGCGAGGGGTCGTAGGTCAGAAACGTCACGCCCGGGATCAGCGGGATCTGGACGAAGGACAGCAGCGAGGCGATGGCGCACAGAAGCGCCATCGTGACCAGCTGGCGGGTGCTCCACCGGTTCGTGTTGGTGAAGTCGTAGGCGTCGCGCGTCGGGGTGTCGGGAACGTTCGCTGCCATTGGCAGCTCCTTTCTCTCGAGGCCTCCTGCGGTCGGGTCTGGTTTTCCGGCCTGAGAGAAAACGAGCCCGTATGAATTCCTTTCATACAGGCTTCGGGGGGTCCGCCTGGCGCCTTCTGTGCGGCGCGGCCGCGGATCTCTGCCTCTTCCGTCCGGACTATGACCGTTGGTTCCGGGATCCCACCGGAATCAGCCCGATGCGGTGCGCGGGATGCAGGTTCGCGCGCCGTCTCGGGTTCGCGGACTCCCGGTCGCGCGGCGTTTCGCCGCGGCCGGATTACCGCCAGTGAGGAATCGCACCTCGCCCTGAAACAGAATCCATGGCGCACATTGTAGCCATGGCGGACGCGGATGGCAAGCCGCGCGCTCCCGAAGGGGGGCGGACGGTCGCGGCTGCGGAGGCTGCGGGCGCGGCGGGCTGCGGCGGCTGCGGGCTGCGGCGGCTGCGGAGGCTGCGGCTGCGGAGGCTGCGGCGGCTGCGGGCGCGGCGGGCTGCAGCGGGCTGCGGCGCGGCGCGGAGGCGTCGTTCCCGCTCGCGCCGCGTTTGTGTGCGCGCGGCGTTGTTTTACCCTCCCGGGCGCTCGACGCGGTACAATGCACGGGTCATGCTTGAGATCCTCAACACCATAGACGGCTTCGTATGGGGCCCGGCCATGATCGCGCTCCTTCTGGGATCGCATCTGTTCCTCACGTTCAAAACCGGGTTCATCCAGCGCAGGCTTCCCCAGGCCATCAAGCTCTCCCTCACGTCTGACCCGGAGGGCAAAGGCGACATCAGCCACTTCGGCGCGCTGGCCACGGCGCTTGCGGCCACCATCGGCACCGGGTCCATCGTGGGCGTGGCCACGGCCATCCTGGCGGGCGGGCCGGGGGCGGTGTTTTGGATGTGGGTCACCGGCGTGTTCGGCATAGCCACCAAGTACGCCGAGGTGTACGCGGCGGTGAAGTATCGCGTGCGCGACCACAACGGCGCCATGCTGGGCGGCGCGATGTACGTGTGGGAGCGGGCGTTTCGCCGCAACGGCGAAGGCGGGCGCGACGCCGGGGCCGGCGGGCGCGTGCCGGCGTGGGCGAAGGCGGGCGCGGTGGCGTTCGCGGCGTTCGCGGCCATAGCGGCCATCGGCACCGGGTCGGCCGTGCAGGCGTCGGCGATGGCGGGCATCATCACCTCGAACGTCCCGGTTCCCGCGTGGGGCGTGGGCATCGTCATCGTGGTGCTGGTGAGCGTGGTCATCTTCGGCGGCGTGGAGTCCATCTCCAAGGTGTGCGAGAAGCTGGTGCCGTTCATGGCCGTGGCCTACGCGGGAGGCTGCATCGTCATCCTCGTGCTGAACGGGCCGTTTCTGGGTCAGGCGCTCGGGCTTATCTTCGAGTGCGCCTTCACGCCGAAGGCCGCGTTCGGCGGCGCGGTGGGAAGCGGCATCATGGTGGCCTTGCAGTTCGGCTGCGCGCGCGGGCTGTTCTCCAACGAGTCGGGCCTGGGCTCGGCCTCCATCGTGGCCTCGGCGGCCGCCACGCGCAACCCGGCGCAGCAGGCGCTCGTGGCCATGACCGGCACGTTCTGGTCCACCGTGGTCATCTGCGCGCTCACGGGCGTCGTGCTCGTGTCCACGATGCTCGCCTACCCCGACATCCAAGCCGGCATCCTGGAGAACCCCGCCGTCTACTCCGGCGCCCAGCTGGCCAGCGCGGCGTTCGCGAAGATCCCCTACATCGGCACGCCCATCTTGGTGCTGGGGATGGTGGCGTTCAGCTACACCACCATCCTCGGCTGGTCCTACTACGGCAACCGCTGCATCACCTACCTGTTCGGCCGCTACGCCATCCGCCCCTACCAGGTGGTCTACGTGGCCGTGGCGTTTCTGGGCGCCATCGGGGTGGGGGATGTGGTGTGGACCGTCTCCGACATAGGCAACGCGCTCATGGCCATTCCCAACATCGTCGTGGTGCTGGCCCTGTCCGGCCTCATCGCGCGCGAGACGCGCCACTACGTCTACGACGGCAACCTGGACGAGGCCGACGAGACGCCCATTCCCCAGATGGAGGGGAAGTAGAGGGCGTCCGCTCGGCGGCGTGCGGAGCGCGCTTTGCGGCTGTGTGCCGGGCGCCCTCGGCGGTGCACGCGCGCGTTCTGCGCCGCGTCGTGGAGCGCGGCCGCAAAGCCCGCCCCGCCCTGCGCCGCGCAGCCCGGGTTGGCCGCAGGCGCCCTACGAGCACGCTTCCGGGTCCAGCCGGTACCCGATGCCCCAGACGGTGAGGATGACGCGCGGGTCGGACGGATCGTCTTCCACCTTCTCGCGCAGCTTTTTGATGAACACGGTGATGCTCGTGGTCTCGCCGACGAACTCGCGGCCCCACGCGGCCTCCACCAGCTGCTCCTTCGACAGCACAAGCCCGGGGCTTGAGGCCAGCGCGAACAGGATCTTGAACTCCTTGGGCGTGAGCGAAAGCCGCGCGCCGTCCTTGGTGGCGAGGTGTTGTCCCGCGTCGAGCGAGAAGCGCCCCACGCGCAAGGCCCCCGTCGCGGACGCGGCGGCGGGGCCTGCGGCAGCCATCGAGGCGCGCCGCAGCTGGGCCTCGATGTGCATGAGCAGCTCGCGCGGATCGAACGGCTTCACCAGGTAGTCGTCGCCGCCCGACTGAAATCCCACGCCCTTGTCCACGATGTCGCCTTTCGCCGACAGGAAGATGACGGGCACGGTGCATCCGCGCCGGCGAAGCTCCGCGCACGACGCGAACCCGTCCATCCGCGGCATCATCACGTCCATGATGACGAGGTCGGGCTTCTCGCGCTTTGCCGCCTCGAGCGCGGCCAGGCCGTCCTCGGCGTAGGCGAACTCGTAGCCCGCGTCGGCGACGAGGCCCGACACGAGCCGCTCGATGGCCGGCTCGTCGTCAACGAGCAGAATCTTCATCGTAGTCCTCCGTATCGACGGCAACGTAGGGAATGCGCACGGTGAAGGTGCTTCCCACCTTGCGCTCGCTCTCAAGCTCCACCGTGCCCCCGTGCAGCTCGGCAAGCTCCTTCACCACCGCAAGCCCAAGGCCCGTGCCGCGGTAGCGCCGGTTCGGCGATTGCCCGGCCTGGCGGTAGCGCTCGAAGATGCCCTCCTGGTCCTCGGGCGCGATGCCCATGCCGTCGTCGGCCACGGCCAGCGCGACGGCCCCACAGGGGAAGCGCTCCGCATCGGCGGGCGCGGGCTCGAACGAGGCGCGCACGGACACCGAGCCGCCGGCGTGCGTGTACTTGATGGCGTTGTCCACGAGGTTCTCCACGATGCGGCGCAGCTTCTCCCAGTCGGCCATCGACAGCGGCACGTCGGGCTCGGCCTTCGCCGTCAGCGTGATGTCCTTGTTGCGCGCCACGGGCGCAAGCGAGCTTCTGATGAATCCGAGCAGGTCGACGAAGTCCACCGGCTCGCGCACAAGCTCGTTCTTGCGCGCCTCGGCCTTGGATATAGTAAGTATGTTGCTCACCATGTTGAGCAGGAGGGTGGCGTTGGCCTCTATCTCGTCGACGGCGCTGCGCGTCTTGGCGTCAAGCCCGTCGTTCTCGCGCAGCATGCGGGCGAACGCCAGGATGGAGGTGAGCGGCGTGCGCAGCTCGTGGCTCATGATGGCGAAGAACTCGTTTTTGTACGCCGTTTCCTCGCTGAGGCGGTCGAGCGCGTGTTTGAGCTCGGCTTTCTGGTGGAGCAAAAGGTCGTTCAAGGCCGAGAGCTTGTCGGTTTGCGCCTGCACCTCGCTCTCGAGGTCGGTGCAGAGCCCTTCGAGCCTGCGCGCCATCTTGTCGAAGTCGCGGGCGAACTCGGTGACCTCGTCGGGACGGCGCACGTTGTCGAGGGCCAGGTCGTAGGAGAAGTCCCCCTCGCCGACACGTTTGGCCGCCCGTCCGAGCGCCTCGATGGGCCGCAGCACGAGGCGGCTCACGCCCACGTAGATGCCCGCGCCCGCTATCACGAGCACGAGCAGCACCATGAACACCTGCTGCAGCACGCTCGTGCGCATTCCGGAGTCGTAGATGTCCATGGGCTCGGTGATGGACATGGCGCCGCCCACGTCGCCCACCTGCATGCCCTCCTTCTTGTAGCCGTACTGGTCCAGCTCGCCGACGGGCTGGCCGTGGCATTCGAGGCACGTCTCGGTCACGTAGAGCGGCTCGACGTAGCGGAACACGCTGCGCCCCTCGTCGTCGGACTCCACTCCGTAGAAGGCGGTGAGCCCGGGGTCGGCGGCGAACGCGTCGAAGGCGCGCTGCTCGAACTCGTCGGGCGCGTTGGCGGCTTGGCGCGGCGAGGTGTTCGTGAAGCGGACGATGTAGTTCGTGTTCGTGGTGAACAGCGTGGCCACCGACTTCGCCGCCACCACGCACACGAGGTGCTTGGTGCGGAAGGTCCCGTCGTCGTTGCGGTTGACGACGTCTTGGTTCAGGTCGACGAAATCCCAGACCGCGCGCATCTCGTCGGCCAGCACCTCGGCTTTCTCAAGCGCTTCGTTTTCGGCTTGCCGCTGTTGGAGCCCCATGTTCCACAGGGCGTCGACGCCCATGAGCGCCACGATGAGCGCGCCTATCCCCACGGCGAACTTGAACCTGATGCCGAAGCGGCGCGGCTTCGAACCCCTCTCGTCCATGCGGCCTCCCCCTGTCATCCTCTTATTATCCCGAACTTCGCGTTCGAAGGGAACACGCGCTGCGGAGGTTATAGTTTTTTAATAATTCGGAAGGATTTCTTAACGAAAAGTTCCGCTGACGTGCATTGAATCGGGTCGGCGCGGCGCGCAGAATACGGGGCGAGGAACGCGCCGGGGGAGAGACGGCGCGATGGGACGAGAACGGAGGAGGAAGCTCATGGAGCATGCGACCGAACATGCCGAACCGACCCTGACCCGCAGGACGTTCGTGGGGGCCGCGGCGGCGGCGAGCGCGGCGGCGGCCGTGGGGCTTGCGGGATGCGGCCCGAAGGGCGCCGAGGAGGCGCAAGAGGGCGCGGGCGCGCAGGAGGCCGCCGACCCGTACGCGGGCGCCGAGGTGTTCTACACCAGCTGCCCGCCGGAGTGCCAGCACCACAACCTGAAGGCGTACGTGGTGGACGGAAAGATCGTCAAAGTCGAGTCGTCCGAACTCAACGACTGCGCGGCGTGCGCGCGCGGCATCGCCCGCAGCTACATGGCCGACGACCCGAACCGCCTCTCGATGCCGCTTCTGCGCGACGGCGAGAAGGGGTCGGGCCAGTTCAAGGAGATCACCTGGGACGAGGCGTTCGACCTCATCGAGCAGAGGTTTTCCGAGGCCATCGACTCCGACGGGGTGCACTCCATCTGCTACGTCACCGGTTCGGGCAACTTCGGCTCGATGCACGGCCCGGTGGCCAACGCGTTCTTCGCGCACTTGGGCGGCGCGAGCACCACGGTGGGATCGCTGTGCTGCGCGGGCACCACGGCGGCGCAGATCCCCATCTACGGCCAGCGCTTCCTGGACACGCGCAACCAGATAGAAAAAAGCGATTACGTCATCGTATGGGGCAACAACCCCGCCATCTCCAAGCAGGGCTACTTCCAGCGTTTCGAGAACGTGGTGGAGGGCGGCGGCAAGGTGGTGGTGATAGACCCCATCTTCACCGAATCGGCCTCGAAGGCGTCCGAATGGGTGGCCCCGTGGCCCGGCACCGACGCGGCGATGGCGCTGGCCATGCTCAAGGTGGTCATCGACGAGGGCCTCTACGACGAGGAGTACGCGCTCGCGCACACCTGCGCGCCGTGCCTTGTGGACAAGGCCACCGGCGAGCCTGTGCTGGAAAGCGCCGACGATCCGGCTTCGTTCATGGTGTTCGACGCCAAAAGCGGCCAGGTCGTCCGGCATGACGAGGACGGCATAGAGCCCGCGCTCACGCTGGACGGCACGTCTGCGGCCGATGCCTACGACACCGAGTTCGAACTCATCTACGCCGAGGCGGCCAAGTGGGACGCGGCGGCCGCCGAGGCCGAATGCGGCGTGCCCGCGGCCGACATCGAGCGCTTGGCCCGCGAGTACGCCCAGGCCGATCGCGCCATGATCATCCAAAACATGGGCGGCTTCATGCGCACCGAGAACGGCACGTATGCCGTGGCCACGCAGCTGTACCTGGCGGCGCTGTGCGGGCACGTGGGCCACGAGGGCGACGGCGTGAGCGATGCGGGCGGCGTGAACGAGGTCAAGACCGGCAACCCCATCGAGGTTCCCGAGGTGGACGACCCGGCGCCTTCCATTCCGCGCTTCAAGTTCGGCGAGGCCGTCCTGAACGAGGACCCGCTCAAGGTGAACGTGCTCTGGTCGATGACCGGCAACCCCATGACCCAGTGGCCCAACACCAACATGGTGCGCGCGGCGCTTGAGAAGATTCCGTTCGTCGTGACGGTCGACCAGTACCTCACGTCCACCGCGCTCTATTCGGACCTGGTGCTTCCCGTGGCGGCCCAGTTCGAGCACGAGGACGTGCTGGCGAACCACCGCAGCCACTGGATCCAGCTGTGCGAGAAGGCCGTCGAGGGGCCGGGCGAGGTGAAGAGCGACTTCGACATCTTCGCCGAGCTGGCCGGCCGGTTCGGGTTTGGCGAGGCGTTCGGCAAGCCGATGAGCGAGATGATAGACAACGTGGTGAAGCCCGCCGGGCTGTCCTACGACGAGCTTGCGGAGAAGAAGGCCGTCGACGTGGTGGGCGCCGACTACATCCCCTACAAAGACGGCGTGTTCCTGACGAAGTCCAAGAAGGCCGAGTTCTGGGTGGGCTCCTGGAAGAAGGAGGGCTTCAGCCCCATAGCCACCTACGCCCGCGCCGAGGAGGACGCGCGTAACGGCGATGGGCTGGCGGCGAAGTACCCCCTGTTCAGCGTGCAGCGCAAGACGTACCGCGGCGTGCACTCCACGTTCAACAACCTCGAGTGGATGGACGAGGTGTGCGACAAGCAACCCGTCATTCTGCTGAATACGGCCGACGCCGAGGCGCGTGGCATCGCGGAGGGCGATGCGGTGGTGGCGTTCAACGACCGCGGCGAGCACCATGGCGTGGCCGAGGTGGGGCAGCGCATCAAGCAGGGCGTCGTCGGCTTGCAGAACGGCTGGTGGGAGCAGCAGGGAGGCTCGTCGAGCCACGTCACCAACGACAAGTGGAAGACGCTCGGCGGCACCCACTGCTGCAATCAGACGCTCGTCGAAGTGAAGAAGGAGGCGTAAGGCCATGGCGCTGGGATTCTGGATGAGCAACAAGAACTGCTACGGGTGCAAAACCTGCTCCATCGCCTGCAAGAGCGAGAAGAGGCTGAACAAGGGCGTTTTGCTGCGCCGCGTGACCGAGATCAGGCAGGACGCGCCGCTGGCCGTGTCGTTTTTGTCCATGTCGTGCAACCACTGCGAGGACCCCGCCTGCCTGAAGAACTGCCCGGTACAGGCGTACACGAAGCTCGACAACGGCATAGTGCAGCAGGACCACGACCTGTGCATCGGCTGCAAAACCTGCATCGAGGCGTGCCCGTACCATGCTCCTTGCTACGACGAGGAGGAGAGCAAGACCTACAAGTGCGACCTGTGCGTCGACCGCCAGGCGCGCGGCGAGCTTCCCGCATGCGTGGCGGCGTGCCCCGGCATGAACATCGCCGCCGACGAGATGGACGCGCTCCAGAGCGCGCACCAGGCCGACATCGTGTCCGACGAGGCGTCGGGCACCAAGCCCAACTTCGTGATCACGGTCGACCCGCTGCTTGCCGCGCAGCCCGACGACACCGCCTTCGCGGCGCGCGCCGCAAAGGAGTAGGACGGTCGCATAGGCCGGCTGCCGCAAGCGCCCCGGAGGAGGCTCTCCGGGGCGCTCGGCGTTTCGGGGGGCTGCCGTCACTTGCGCCGCCGGCGCATCGCGCTTCTCCACGTCCTCGCGCCGCTCGCTGGGAATTTCGCATTTGTTAACAAACCGTAATGCATGGCCTCGCTATAATCCTCGTACTTTAGCGTGCGAAAGCGCCTGTGCCGAAGCGGCTTTCCCGCCGGGATCCCACGTGGAAAACCCGCTTCGGCATAAGCCCTTTGCCCGCTTCCGCATCCATGGAGGAGAGGAGTGGGGTCATGGACATCGTCCAGATCATCAACGACATCGACGCCTTCGTGTGGGGGCCGCCGATGATCATCCTGCTGCTGGGGTCGCATCTGTACCTGACGGTTCGCACGCGGTTCATCCAGCGCAAGCTGCCCACCGCCATCAAGCTGTCGGTGACGAAGGACCCGGACGCCCCGGGCGACATCAGCCAGTTCGGCGCGCTGTGCACCGCGCTTTCGGCCACCATCGGCACGGGCAACATCGTGGGCGTGGCCACGGCCATTTTGGCAGGCGGGCCGGGCGCGGTCTTGTGGATGTGGCTCACCGGCGTGTTCGGCATCGCCACCAAGTACTCCGAGACTTACGCCGCCGTGAAGTACCGCGTGCGCGACCACAACGGCGCCATGCTCGGCGGCGCCATGTACACGTGGCGGCGCGCGTTTGAGAAGGACGGCAAGGCGCCGTGGTGGGGTATGCTGGGCGCGGGCGCGTTCGCGCTGTTCGCGGCTATCGCCTCGTTCGGCATCGGCTCGGCGGTGCAGTCCAGCTCCATGACGGGCATCATCGTGTCCAACTTCCCCGGCATCCCCGCTTGGGGCATCGGGCTGGCCATCGTCATCATGGTGAGCGTGGTCATCTTCGGCGGCGTGAAGGTCATCTCGCGGGTGTGCGAGAAGCTCGTGCCGTTTATGGCCATCGCCTACGCGTGGGGCTGCATCGTCATCATCGGCATGAACTGGGAGTACGTGTGGCCCGCCATCTGCCTCATCTTCGAGTGCGCCTTCACGCCGAAGGCGGCGTTCGGCGGCGCGGTGGGAAGCGGCCTTATGATGGCGCTGCAGTTCGGCTGCGCGCGCGGGCTGTTCTCCAACGAGTCGGGCCTGGGCTCGGCGCCCATCGTGGCCTCGGCGGCTTCCACGCGCAATCCGGCGCGCCAGGCGCTCGTGTCCATGACCGGCACGTTCTGGGACACGGTGGTCATCTGCGCGCTCACCGGTATCGTGCTCGTGTCCACGATGCTCGCCAACCCCGGCATCATGGAAAGCGGCACCATAGCCGAGGGCGCCGACCTCACGAGCGCGGCGTTCGGCTCCATTCCCTACATCGGCACGCCCATACTGGTCATCGGCATGATCCTGTTCGCGTACTCCACCATCCTGGGTTGGTCTTACTACGGCAACCGCTGCGTCACCTACCTGTTCGGCAAGCATGCCATCCGTCCGTACCAGGTGCTGTACGTGGTCGTTGCGTTCCTCGGCGCCATCGGCGTGGGGGACTTCGTGTGGACCATCTCCGACATCACCAACGCGCTCATGGCCGTTCCCAACATCATCGTGGTGCTGATCCTGTCCGGCCTGATCGCGCGCGAGACGAAGCACTATGTGTGGGACAAGAACCTCGACGAGAAGGACGAGACGCCCATTCCCGTGATGGAGAACAAGTAGCGCGCGGCCCGTCGGCGGCGGCGCATGCGGGCGCGCGGGCTTCGGCTCGCGCGCCTTTTTTTGGGTTGTGCCGGCTGGCGGGCTTCGGCTTGTGCCGCTCGCGAGCGAGAGCTTGCTTCTCCGCCGCCTTCCTTCTGGCCAAGGTTTTCGCTTGCGGTCAGGGCTGCCGATTGGCGGTTTCCACGCCTCTTTCTGCTAAACCGCCGCCAGCATGGGCCGGCCGCGCCTGCAAGTTGGTCACAAACCACGCCCTTTGGCATGCGCGCGCCCGGTTTCCCGTCCTCCGCGCCTCTCGCATCCAAAGAAATCCCAGGTCGTGAGAATCGCGCGCTTCGTCAACGCGCCGGATCGGCCGCCTGGAGTGCCACAGGGCGCAGTTTGTGACCAACTTGCGGGTGGCCCCCCGCCGGGCCGCCTCCGGCGGGGCCGCGTCAACGTTGGTTCAACAAAGAGCCACGCCTTTCGCGGTCCGAAAAATTTGCCCCTTGGCGACATCGAGTCGCACGCATAGGGAAATCTGGCGACGGCGATAACGGGGGCGCGCCGCTGCGGTAAAACGTTCAGGCTCTGTCAGGAGATGCGTCGCATCGTTGCCGCAGGGTTTCCGCGTGAGTCATTTTGTTTTTCAACTTCGAAGACGAACGGCTCAAGCTGTACGATGCGCAGTTGCTCTCCGACGTTATCGAACGTTGCAACGTAAGCAATCCAGCTGGCTTCTCTGACCCGAAGCCCCTCCTTTTCTTGCGTTCCGCGTTACGCCCCGTGTTCTCCTGGCCAGATTTAGACGATTTGGCAAAGTTACTTTACCGAATTTGCTATACTATGGCAAATTAATTTTGCCAAAAATGCTAAAACAGGAGTTACGCCATGAACGACCTCATACCGGAACTGCTGAGCAGCTTCTCGCTGGATTATTACCGCCCCATCGTGCCTCGTGCGCTCGACCTGGGAGAGCCGCTTGAGCCGCGTGCTGGCAACCTGGTGAAGGTGGTCACGGGCATGCGCCGCAGCGGCAAGAGCTACCGGCTTTTTCAGGAAATGGAAAACCTGCTTGCTCGGGGCGTTTCATCGGAGCGCCTCTGCTACTTCAACTTCGAGGACGACAGGCTGGCGCCCGTCACCTCGGAGGTTGGCGACGCTGTGCTGGAAGTGTTCTTCCGTTTGCACCCTTCAGCCGCCGACCAGGGGGTCTACCTGTTTCTCGACGAGCTTCAGGAGATGGAGGGGTGGAGCGCGTGGTTGAGGCGCGTGGTTGACGCCACGAAGGCGACTATTTACGTAAGCGGGTCGTCGTCGAAAATGCTCTCGGAAGAAATCTCGACCGCCTTTCGCGGGCGCGCCATCGACTTCGAGCTGCTGCCGTATTCGTTTGCGGAATATGCGGCGGCGCGCGGCGCGAAGGTGCCCAGCGTGACTCCGTCGTCGCAGGAGCGTCGGGCGTTGCAGAACCTGTTGGATGAATATCTCGTGCGCGGCGGGTTTCCGGCGGCGGTTGAGCTTCCGAACCCGCAGGCGGTGGCGCTTCTGCAATCGTACGCGCAGCGCGTGGTGTCGCGTGATGTGGTGGAGCGACACAACGTGTCGAAGCCGCGCGTGGCGTCGCTGTTCGCCCAGCGTCTGCTCGGTTCGAACGCGCGCGAGCTTTCCATTCGCAAGATAGAGGGCGACCTGCGTTCTGCGGGAATTGCCACCAGCCGCGAGCTGCTGGGCGATTTGCTGGCGTATTTCGAGCAGGCGTATTTGGTGTTCACGGTGCGCGAGTTTTCCCGCGCGTTGGCGCAGGGTGGGCGACGGCCTCCCAAGGTGTACGCCGTCGACCCCGGCTTGGCGGCGGCGAACGCATGGGCGAGCGTTAACGACGCAGGTCAGCGTCTCGAGAACGCGGTGTACCTCGAACTGCGGCGGCGAACGCGCGGGCTGCGGCGCGACGGCGTGTCGTCGTACATCACGAAAGGGCACGGCTACGAGGTCGACTTCGCGTGCGGCGATGCGCTTTTCGGAGAGGTGACGGAGTTGTACCAGGTAAACGTGGACGTTGACAACGAGCGAACGCGCCGTCGCGAAACGCGGGCGCTGTTCGAGGCGTTGCTTGAAACGGGAAACAGCGAGGGCACGCTTGTTGTGCTCAATGGCGAAGAGCGCACCTACGAGCAAGATGGCGTGCGCATACGCCAGGTGCCCGCGTGGAAGTGGTTTGCGCAGGGGTAATTGAGTTCGCTCCTCTCTTTCCGCACCCTGCTCTGCCTGTGCTTGCGCCGCTTGCTTGTTGACATCGTGTTTCATGCGGGTTTTGCCGGCGCGGCGCTTTGGCGTGTGGTGTCGTCGCCAGGTAAGGTTTTGCTCGCTGAAAACGGATGAGAGAAGCTGCCAATAGCGCGGATTTCGGATGTTTGCGGCTCGATGGTGTTCGACGAGCACACGATGCAGGAGCGCCTGCCGTCGGCTACGTTCAAGCAGCTCATGCGCACTATCAAAGGCGGCGAGCCGCTGAATTTGGAAGCTGCCAACGTGATGGCGCGCGCCGGTTTGTTGCCATACGAAGTGGTGAATGGCACGAAAAGTTGACTTTTCGTGTACGGACATGGCATAAAAAGTCAACTTTTCGTGTCGTGGTGGCGTATGGGGACTCTCATGGCTGTTCTCAATAGTGAGGCGGGCGTGTATGCGGCTGTTATCGTGCAGTTGGCGGCGAAGTGCACCTGCTTGCCAAGTCAGTCGTCGCTTATCTCCGTGTCTGCAGGCGTGGCGCACAACCCCATGCGCATCCTGCGTGTCAACCGCCCCATCCTGCACTTGCCATGCTGGCAATGGCGGATTCTCGGAAGAAATTTTCACGGATTTTCGGAAATATCTTTCACGGATTTTCGGAAGCAACTATAATTTTCCCTGATCGAAGGAGGGAGAATGGCATCTGGCGAATTGAGATACGGCTCGTTGCTGCCCGAGGGGTATTGCCCGCGCATTGTGGACGAGCAGGTTGAGCGTTATCTGAGTATGTTCGGTGCCGTTGAGATTGCGGGAACCAAATGGTGCGGCAAGACGTGGACGGCATGCGCCCATGGCAACTCCATCGCCTATTTGGATGAAGGAAACAATCTCCAACTTGCCAAGGCCGATCCTCTTCTTGTTCTCGAGGGGGACCAACCCCATATCGTCGATGAGTGGCAGAAAGCCCCTCTCGTCTGGAATGCAGTGCGCCACGAAATCGATCGCCGCCGCAAGGTGCGCGGCGCGTGGATACTGACCGGCTCCTCCACGCCTTGTGACGAGGAGAGTCGCCACAGCGGGGCGGGCCGTATCGGTCGCGTCCGGATGCTTCCCATGACGCTGTGCGAGTCGGGCGATTCCACGGGTGAGGTGTCGCTCAAAGGCCTTTTCCAAGGCGACTTCAAAAGGGCTTCTGTCGAGCACGATTCGCGAAGGCTGGTGGAACTTTGCTGCCGTGGCGGGTGGCCCGAGGTGTTCGACGAGGCGGTGGAGGCTGCGCAAGAGGTTTCCCGGGAATACCTGAGGTCGATATGCGAAAACAGCGCTCCGGCCCACGGAAAGGACCCAAGCGCCTCCCGGGCCCTCATTCGGTCTATCGCGCGGAATCTGGGCCAAGCGCCCACGTACAAGACGCTTGCGGCCGATATGTACGGCAACGCGGAGGAGGCGCCTTCCGAAAAGACGCTCGCAGGCTATACGGGGTTCCTAAAGAGGATCTACCTTACTCAAGAGGTGCCCGGCTGGCTTCCGCCGGCTCGGTCGCCGAAGCGGCTTCGCGTGAAGCCCAAACGATATTTCGCCGACCCCTCTTTGGCGGTTGCCGCCTTGGGGCTTTCGGTCGATGGCCTTATCGCCGACTGGCAAACGTTCGGCCTTGTGTTCGAGAACCTCTGCATGCGCGACCTCATGGTGTATGCGAGCGCGTTGCCGTCGGTTGGCAGCGAGCCGGTGCGGTACTACCGCGACGAAACGGGTTTGGAGGCCGATGCCGTTGTTGAGTTGGCCGACGGCTCTTGGGCGGCTTTCGAGTTCAAGGTCAGCGAGGACAAGGTCGAGGCGGCGGTGGGGAACTTGAAGAGGGTGCGCGCCAAGGTTCTGAGCGCGAAGGGGGCGCAGGTGCGACCTCCAGCGTTCATGGCGGTGATCACCGGCAACGGCCAATTTGCGCGCGAGGCCGAGGATGGCATCTACGTCATTCCGATCCGGGCCCTCGGGGCATAGATTATGTGACAGGGTGCTGTGGCGCGGAGAGCGCGACTCCGCCGGGGATAATGTCACATTTGGGGTACATCTCACGTTTCAAGTGTGGCGTTATCCCGGTGTCCTGCGTAGTGACAGCAGAGTGACAGCAGGACGGGGATAACGTCACATTTGGAGTATATCCCACATCTCCAGGGTGACAGCAAGGGTGACAGCAGGACGGGGATAACGTCACATTTGGCTGTTCTCAATAGCGAGGCGGGCGTGTATGCGACTGATATCGTGCAGTCGGCGGCGAAGCGCACCTGCTCGCCAAGTCAGTCGTCGCTTATCTCCGTGTCTGCGGGTGTGGCGCACAACCCAGGGTGACAGCAGGACGGGGATAACGTCACATTGATGGTGACAATGGTGACAGCAGTGGTGACAGCAGAGTGGTGACAGCAGGACGGGGATAACGTCACATTTGGGGTGCATCCCACATCTTAAATCTAACTCCGTCCGTCTTGCGCCATTGTTTCATTGTTTTGATTTTCTTTGATTTTCTTCGGCCTGCACGCCCTTTTTCTGTTTCAAAACTCCCTATGAAAATGTGGTAAAACAGCCATAAACTCCTTATGAAAATGTGTAAAAAGGAAACGTATTTCCGTCCTGTGTCCTTGGGTGCTCTGTCCTTGGGAGATTGCTCGATACAAGAGGACAGGGGCGAACTAATCGTTGCCCTGGCGTATACCGTATAATGGGCGCATGGAAACGATAGCGATCATAGGAGGCGGCGCGGCGGGATTGGCGGCCGCTGTGGCGGCGGCGCGCGCGGTGCGCGAAGAGGGGGACGGGCGCCGTACCGAGGTTGTGGTGTTCGAGGCCGACGAGCGCGTGGGGCGCTCCATTCTGGCGACGGGCAACGGGCGGTGCAACTTCTCGAACGCGCAGGTGGATGCGGGGATGTACCGCAACGCCGAGTTTGTGGGCAAGGTGCTGGAGGCGCTTGCGGCGGACAGCGCGCGGGAGGCGGCGGATGTGGGCGAAGATGGGTTTGCGGCAGCTTTAGGTTGTGCGGCCGATCCCGTGCATGCGTTCTTCGCCGACCTGGGGCTTGTGTGGCGCGAGGAGGGGGAGGGGCGGCTCTATCCGCTTGCGAACAAGGCGTCGAGCGTGCTCGACGTGCTGCGTGCGGCGCTTGCGCGCGAAGGGGTGCGCGTGGAGTGCGAGCATCGGGCGACGCGCATCGATGCGCCCGAGCGCGCCGGCGATCGCTGGCACGTGCGCTTCGCGGACGGCGCCATCGCGCATGCGCGCGCCGTGATCGTGACGACAGGCGGCCGTACGGCGCGCGACTTGGTGCCCGGCGCGCTCCCCTTCGAGGCGCAGCGTCCGGTGCTCGGTCCGCTGCGCACCGACACGGACCTGGTCAAGCCGCTCAACAACATCCGCGTGCGATGCACGGCCGCGCTCGCGGACCCGGACGGCGCGCCGCGCGCGGCCGAAGCGGGCGAAGTGCTCTTCCGCGATTACGGCGTGTCGGGCATCGCGGTGTTCAACCTCTCGCGCTTCGCGCGCCCGGGTGATGCGCTGCTGCTCGACCTCCTGCCGCAGTTCGACGCCCGCGCATGCGAGCAAAACCTGCGCAATCGCCGCGCTCGCCTCGGTGCGCCCACGGGCGAGGGGCTGCTGGTGGGCATGTTCGTGTCCCAGGTGGCGCGCGCCGTGCTCAAGCAGGCGGGGCTGCGGCCCGATGCGCCCTTTGCGGACGGCGATGCGCCTGCGCTTGCCCGCACGCTCAAAGGATTCGCGCTTGCCGTGCGCGGCGTGGGCGATGCGCGGCAGTGCCAGGTGACGCGCGGCGGGTTCGCCGTCGCGGCGTTCGACGCGCGCACGTTGGAGGCGCGGGAGCTGCCGGGTCTGTTCGCGGCGGGGGAGGCGCTTGATGTGGACGCGCCCTGCGGCGGCTACAACCTGCACTGGGCGTGGGCGAGCGGCATCGTGGCGGGCCGCGCTGCCGCAGCCGCGCTCGCAAAGCGTAAGGAGAAGGGGACGGGCCGTGCTTGAAGTCGCCAACGTGAGGCTTCCGCTTGACGCGGGTGTGCCGGGTCCGCAGGCTAAGGCATGCGTGCGAGCGGCGGCTGCGGGCGCGCTCGGCGTTGCGGAAGGAGCCGTGCGCGACGTGCGGCTGCTCAAGCGCAGCGTGGACGCGCGCAAGAAGCGCGATGTCCACTTCGTGGCGACCCTTGCCGTGCAGCTGGCCGACAGCGCGGCCGAGCGCCGCGCGCTCGCCCAAGGTTGCGCGAACGTGCGCGCGCACGCGCCGTACGCGCCCCTTGCCGTGTCCGACCTCGCCCGCGCGTATGCGGCGTCCGGCGAGCCGCGGCCCATCGTTGTGGGCGCGGGTCCCGCCGGCCTGTTCGCAGCCCTTTATTTGGCGCGTGCGGGCGTGCGGCCGCTTTTGATCGAGCGCGGCGGCAACGTGGACGAACGCCAAGCCGCCGTCGCGGCCTTCGATGCAGGCGGTCCGCTTGATGCGCAGACGAACATCCAGTTCGGCGAGGGCGGCGCGGGCACGTTCTCGGACGGCAAGCTGACCACCAACATCAAAAGCCCGTATGCGCGCCATGTGCTGCGTTGGTTCGCGGACGCGGGCGCGCCCGAGGAGATCCTCTGGCAGGCGAAGCCCCACATCGGCACCGACGTGCTTGCGGACGTCGTGCGCTCCCTGCGCGCGCAGATCGAAGACGCGGGCGGCGAGGTGCGGTTCCATGCGCAGCTCGTTGGGTTGGATTTCGAGGGCGGGCGGCTGGCCGGCGCGGAGGTGCTGGACGGGCGCACGGGAGCGCGGGAGCGCATCGCCGCACGGCGTGTGGTGCTTGCCTGCGGGCATTCGGCGCGCGACACGTTCGCCATGCTCCACGAGGCGGGTGCGTTCATGGAGCAGAAGCCGTTTTCGGTGGGCGTGCGCATCGAGCATTGCCAGGCCGCCATCAACCGGGCGCAATACGGGGATGCCGCCGCGCATCCGGCGCTCGGGGCGGCCGACTACAAGCTGGCCGTCCACCTGCCGGGGGGCCGGAGCGCCTACACGTTTTGCATGTGCCCGGGCGGGGAGGTGGTGTGCGCCGCCAGCGAGGAGGGCGGCGTGGTGGTGAACGGCATGAGCCGCTTCGCGCGCGACGGCGAAAACGCCAACAGCGCGCTTCTGGTGGGCGTGGGGCCGGATGATTTCGGAAGCGATCATCCGCTTGCGGGCGTTGAGCTGCAGCGGCGCATGGAGCGCGCGGCCTACAAGGCGGCGCGTGCGGCCGGCGGCGCGCCGTATGCCGCTCCCGCGCAGACGGTGGGCGACTTTCTGGCCGGTTGCGCTGGGCGCGCAAGCGCCACGGTGCGCCCCACCTACGCGCGCGGCGTGGCTTGGTGCGACCTGCGCGCCTGCCTGCCGCCGTTTATCGCGGACGCGATCGCCGAGGCGCTGCCTGCGCTCGACCGTCGGCTCGCTGGCTTCGCCGATGCCGACGCGGTGATGACCGGCGTGGAAACGCGCAGCTCAAGCCCTGTGCGCATCGTGCGCGACGAGGGGTTGCAGGCACGCGTGCGAACAGGGGAGGGCGCGGAGACTCCGGAGGCTTGCGGCCCGTCGGGGAGCGGCCTCTACCCCTGCGGCGAGGGCGCGGGCTATGCGGGCGGCATCATGAGCGCGGCCTGCGACGGATTGCGCGTGGCCGAAGCGCTTGCGCGCGCCTTCGGCTGACGGCGCGGCGGCAGCGCCAACCCCGCGCCTCCACCGAGGGCCTCCAAAGGCAAGGTAATCCCCTGCGCGCTACTCTTCTCCCAGCTCGTGCGCCCAATCGAAGTCGGGCGGCGGCGCGCACGGGATGTCGGCGTCGTCCGCGTCGGCACCGCCCTCGCGCCCGTCCCACTGGCACGCTTCCATATCCACGCGCCCGTCGGCAAGAAACGTCACGCCCTCGGCTTCGAGCATCGCGCGCTGCTCGTCGGGGCCGCCGAAGACGAAGCCCTTGCACAGCGACCCGTCCTTGAACACAACGCGATGGCACGGAATGCATCCTGGGTCGGTGCCGGGCTTGGGGTTCGTCCGCAACGCGTAACCCACGTAGCGCGCGGACCGCGGCGCGCCGATGAGCCGCCCCACCTGCCCGTAGGTTGCCACGGTGCCGCGCGGCACCCGCCGTACCACCTCAAACACCCGCTTCGAGAAATCTCCCATTGTGCTGCCGTTCCGTCCAATCTGCCTTTTATGCGACGTTTCCTTATCGATGCGGGTTGAGGGGTTTGAGCCTGCATCGAAGCGCTGCGAGGCTGAACCAAAAAGCCCGGATTCAACTTCGCGTGAGTTCCTTGAGCACGCCCAGTATACGGCAACTCGCAAATCGGGGTACAATGCCCGTAGTGTTTCCTGTCGCGCCACGCCGGCGCATCCGTCGGGAAGGAGCCCCATGCCCGTTCGCGCAACCTTCGAGGAGGCCGCCGATGCGCTCAAGCGCGGCCAGGCGGTGGTGTTTCCCACGGACACCGTGTACGGCCTGGGCGTTTCCATCCGCGCGACCGCAGGCCCCGATGCGCTTTACGCGCTGAAGGAGCGCGACCGCGGCAAGCCCATCGCCTGGCTCGTTGGCTCGCCGGATGACCTCGACCGCTACGGCGCGGGCGTCCCCGACTTCGCGCGGGCTGCCGCAGCGCGCTTCTGGCCGGGTCCGCTCACGCTCGTCGTGCGCGCTTCGAAAGCGGTGCCGCCCGCGTTCCGCTCGGATGCGGGCACCGTCGGCCTGCGCATGCCCGGCAACGCGCGCGCCCTCGCGCTCATCCGGGCGGCGGGCTGCCCGCTGGCCACCACGTCCGCGAACATCTCCGGGCATCCCGCGCCGCGCTCGCTTGCCGCGGTCGATCCCGCGCTCGCCTCCCGCGCAGCTGCCGTCCTGGCCGACGACGCCGATGTCCACGACGCCGGCAAAAGCGGCGTGGCCTCCACCGTCCTCGACTGCACAGGCCCGCGCCCGCGCGTGCTGCGCGAAGGGGCCATCACGCTCTCCGACATCGAGACGCTGAGCGAGGAAGGAAAATAACCATGACTTCCACTGCGTCAAGCATTGTCCGCGAGGATCTGAAATGCCCTTCAGCCGACGGGTCGTACCAGATCAAAGGGCTGCTTTGGCAGCGCTTTGACGTCGCTTCGGGCGCCGCGTGTCCGCGCGGCGTCTTTCAGATCGTCCACGGCATGGCCGAGCACATGGCTCGCTATGACGAGTTCGCGCGCTACCTCGCACGTCAGGGGTTCGTCGTGTGCGGCGAGGACCATGTGGGCCATGGTCGCACGGCCGCCACGCCGGATGACCTCGGTCACATTCCGCTCGCGTACGGCAAAGAGGCCCTCATTGCCAACGTGCACGAGCTGCGCCAGCAGATGACGCGCCGTGTGGGCGAGTCGATCCCCTACGTCCTGTTCGGCCATTCCATGGGCAGTTTCATCGTGCGCGCCTACCTGGCGCGTCACGGGGACGGGCTGGCCGCCGCGGTTCTCTGCGGCACGGGCAACCCGCCGCGCGCTTTGTCGAAGGCGGGCAACCTGCTCGCGCGCCTGGTCGCGCGCTTCGCAGGGGAGCATCGCCGGAGTGCGCTTATCGACGGCATGGGCGCGGGCGCCTACGGCAAGCGTATCGAAGGCGCTCGCACGCCCTTCGACTGGCTGTCCGTCGACCCCGACGTGGTGGACGCCTTCATCGCCGACCCGCTGTGCGGTGCGATGTTCACCGTGGGCGGCTATGCGGCCCTCACCGACCTTACCGGAGAGGTGGCGTCGCCTGCCTGCGCACAGCGCGTGCCGAACGACCTGCCGCTGCTGTTCGTTGCGGGAACGAAGGATCCGGTAGGCGATGAAGGTCAAGGCGTGCGCGCCGCCGTCGAGCTTATGCGTCAAAGCGGCGTGGAGCGCGTGGATGAGATCCTCTACGAGGGCATGCGGCATGAGGTGCTGAACGAGCCGGAGCGCGCCCGCGTGTTCGCGGACGTGGCCGAATGGACGGAGGCGCGCCTGGCCGAACGCTTCCCCGATTCCGAAGCGCAGCGCCCTTGGGCCGAAGCGTGCGCCGCCGAGCGGCGGGAAGGCGGGGAAGGGGAGGAGGGCGAGGCTTCGCTCGGCGGGTGCGGCGTCGTTCCCGCCGACCGCAGCGTCCCCGCCGGCCACGACGCCTCCGTCGGCTTTGACGTCGCCGGCGGGCAAGGCGAACAGCGCAAGGAGGCTTTTCTATGACCGCACGCTACGTGATAGCGCTCGACCAGGGAACCACGTCCTCGCGCGCCGTGCTGGTGGACGCGCGGGGGCGCGCCGTGGGCGCGGTGCAAAACCCCTTCCCGCAGATCTACCCGCAGCCGGGCTGGGTGGAGCATTCGCCCACCTACCTTTTGTCCTCCCAGCTGGGAGCGCTCACCGAGCTGGTGGTGTCCCACGGTCTTGCGCCCGCCGACATCGCCGGCATCGGCATTGCGAACCAGCGCGAAACCTGCGTCGTGTGGAACCGCGAGACGGCGCGCCCGGTGAGCAACGCCATCGTGTGGCAGTGCCGTCGCACGGCGCCTCTCATCGAGCAGCTGGCGGCCGACCCGCAAACGGTGCGCGCCATCGCCGAGCGCACGGGGCTTGTTCCCGACGCGTACTTCTCGGCCAGCAAGATCAAGTGGATCCTTGACAACGTGCCGGGCGCGCGCGAGGACGCGCAGGCGGGCAAACTGGTGTTCGGCACGGTGGACACCTGGCTGATCTGGCAGCTCACCAGCGGGAAGGTGCACGCCACCGACCCCACCAACGCCAGCCGCACCATGCTGTACAACATCCACGAGATGCGTTGGGACCCGTGGTTGTTCGACCTGTTCGACATCCCGCTGTCGATGGCGCCCGAGGTGCGCCCCTCCGCGGGCGGCTTCGGCCTCACCTCGCATCCCGGCGTGGTGGAGGGCGTGCCCATCCTCGGCGTGGCGGGCGACCAGCAGGCGGCGTTGTTCGGCCAGCGCTGCTTCGAGCCGGGCCAGGCGAAGAACACCTACGGCACCGGCTGCTTTCTGCTCATGCACACGGGCGGCAAGGCGTGCCGCTCAAGCCACGGCCTCCTCTCCACGCTGGCGGCCAGCGCGCCGGGCGCGGCGGGACCGGAGTACGCGCTGGAGGGCAGCGTGTTCACGGCGGGCGCGCTTGTGCAGTGGCTGCGCGACGAGCTGGGGCTTGTCGCCACGGCGGCCGAGACGGAGGAGCTGGCTGAAAGCGTGCCCGACACGGGCGGGGTGTACGTGGTGCCGGCGTTCACGGGCCTGGGCGCGCCGCATTGGGACGCGGAGGCCCGCGGCGCCATCTACGGGTTGACGCGCGGCACGTCGCGCGCGCAGGTGGTGCGCGCCGCGCTGGAGGCGCTCGCGTACCAGGTGCACGACCTCGCCGTGGCGATGGAGGCCGACGCGGGCGTGCCCCTGCGCGAGCTCAAGGTGGACGGCGGCGCGTCGGCGAACGGTTTTCTCATGCAGTTCCAAAGCGACATCTTGCGCACGCCGCTTGTCCGTCCGCAGAATACGGAGGCAACAGCGCTTGGCGCGGCGTATCTCGCCGGGTTGGCGGGCGGGTTCTGGAAGGACACCGCGCAGCTGCTTGACCTGGGCGGCGATGCCACGCGTTTCGAACCGCGGATGGACGGTGCCTGTCGTGCGCGGCTTTTGGACGGTTGGGCGCGCGCCGTGGGCCGCACGATGGAGAAGGGCCGCTCGCGCGCCGTCGGGCGCGTCGGCGGGCGAGGATCGAAAGAGGGGTTGTCCTAGAATGAGGATCAGCATTGCGAGCGACCATGCGGGCTACGAGCAGAAGCAGGCGCTCGTCGACCATCTGACAGAGCAGGGCCACGACGTGATCGACCGCGGGCCCGACACCGACGCGCGCGTGGACTATCCCGATTACGCCGCCCTCGTGGCGCGGGACGTGGCAGGCGGCGCGGCCGAGCGCGGCGTGCTCGTGTGCGGCACGGGCATCGGCATGGCCGTTGCCGCGAACAAGGTGCGCGGCATCCGCGCCGCCAACGTGACCAGCCCCGTGTTCGCGGCGCTCGCGCGCGAGCACAACGACGCCAACGTCGTGGCCGTCTCGGGCCGCTTCGTGGACCTTTCCACCAATCGCGAGATCGTGGACACCTTCCTCTCCACCGACTTCGGCGGCGGCCGCCACGCGGACCGCGTGTGCAAGATAAGCGCTCTGGAAAGCGAGTAGCCCGGGCGTTTTGCTCGGACTCGCGTGCTGCCGAGGCTTTTCGCGCATGTCGGGCGCCGGGCGCAGGGCCCTGTTCGTCGGCCGTCGAGCGCGGGTTCCCGCGCTCGCGGGCGTTTCGTGCGCTGCCGGGGCGCCCGCCGCCTCGGCCGATCCCCTTCGGGCCCGCGTGCCCCGCGCCGGCTCCGTTGTGCTAGCATACGACGAAACATTCCGTCGAAAGGAACCGTCATGCCCTTGACCTATCTGCCCCAGTCCGATCCCGCGGTGGCCGACGCGCTTCGCCAGGAGCTTGCCCGCCAGCGCGACTCCGTGGAGCTCATCGCCTCGGAGAACTTCACGTCGCCCGCCGTCATGGAGGCCGTGGGCAGCGTGCTCACGAACAAGTACGCCGAGGGCTACCCCCGCAAGCGCTACTACGGCGGCTGCGAGAAGGTGGACATCGTGGAGGACCTCGCGCGCGACCGCGCCTGCGAGCTTTTCGGCGCGAAGTTCGCCAACGTGCAGCCCCACTCGGGCGCCAACGCCAACCTGGCGGCCTACTTCTCCATCCTAAAGCCGGGCGACACCATCTTGGGGATGAGCCTGGATCAGGGCGGGCATCTCACGCACGGCAGCCCCGTGAACTTCTCGGGCAAGCTCTACCACGTGGAGGCCTACGGGCTTGACCCCGAAACCGAGACCATCGACTACGACGCGCTTCTGGCCCAGGCCAAAAAGTGCCGCCCCCGCGTGATCGTGGGCGGCGCGAGCGCGTACCCGCGCGTCATCGACTTCGAGCGCATGGTCGCCATCGCGCGCGAGGTGGACGCGTACTTCATGGTGGACATGGCCCACATCGCCGGCCTCGTGGCCACGGGCGCGCACCCAAGCCCCGTGCCGCATGCCGACATCGTGACGTCCACCAGCCACAAGACCATGCGCGGCCCGCGCGGCGGCTTCATCCTCTCAAACGACGAGGAGCTGGGAAAGAAGATCAACAGCGCCGTGTTCCCCGGCTCTCAGGGCGGCCCGCTCATGCACGTCATCGCCGGCAAGGCCGTGGCGTTCGGCGAGGCGCTCAAGCCTTCGTTTGCCGAATACATCGACCACGTGGTGGAGAACGCCCGCGTCATGGGCCAGGGCATGATGGACGGCGGGCTTCGCCTGGTGTCCGGCGGCACCGACAACCATCTGTGCCTGGTGGACCTCACGCCCGCCGACGTCACCGGCAAAGACGCCGAGAAGCTGCTCGAAAGCGTGGGCCTCACGGTCAACAAGAACACCATCCCCAACGAGCCGCGCAGCCCCTTCGTCACAAGCGGCATCCGCGTGGGAAGCGCCGCGGCCACCACGCGCGGTTTCACGGCCGAGGACTTCTACCAGGTGGGCCAGCTCATAGCCGCCGCGGTGTTCAACGCGGGCGACGAGGCGAAGCTCGCCGACATCCGCGCCAAGGTGGACGCCATGCTGGCCGCGCATCCGCTGTACCCGGAGCTTTCGTACTAGGAAGGGGAGGGCGCATGTCCTACGACCGCGTCACCGTCGTCGACCATCCCATGGTGCAGCACAAGCTGTCCAAGCTGCGCAACAAGGACACCTCCTCGAAGGACTTCCGCGCCCTTGTGCGGGAGCTTGCCCTGTTCGAGGGCTACGAGGCCACGCGCGACCTCGCTTTGGAGGACGTGGAGGTGGAGACGCCCATCTGCAAGGCCGCCTGCAAGCAGGTGGCCGGCAAGAAGATGGTCATCGTGCCCATCCTGCGCGCGGGCCTCGGCATGGTGGAGGGCATCCAGGAGCTTATGCCCTCCACGTTCGTGGGGCATCTCGGCATGTACCGCGACCCCGAGACGCACGAGCCGCACGAGTACTACGCGAAGCTGCCCGACAGCATCGCCCAGCGCGACGTGCTCGTGGTGGATCCGATGCTGGCCACCGGCGGCTCGGCCACCGCGGCCATCCAATACCTGCGCAAGCTCGGCGTGAGGAACATCAAGCTCGTCGTGCTCGTGGCCGCGCCCGAGGGCATAGAGGCCGTGCTCGCCGCCGACCCCGACGTGCGCATCTACACCTGCGCGATCGACGAGGGCCTCAACGAGCGCGCCTACATCGTCCCCGGCTTGGGCGACGCCGGCGATCGCATCTTCGGCACGAAGTAGCGCTCCGGCGGGCCGCTGCCGCGCGCCCAAGCGGGCGCGTCCCCGCCCCTCGCGGGGCGAGGCGGGGCAGAAGGCCCGGTGGGCTGCCGCTTTTCCGGTTGTGCCCCGGTATTCGCGTCCCTCGCCCTCCCCGTAGGGCGAGGCGGGGGAGAAGGAGGTTTGACTATGGTCATCGACCACCGTCCCAGCTGGGACGAGTACTTCATGAAGCTGGCGCACGAGGTGGCCACGCGCACCACGTGCGTCCGACGCGCGGTGGGCGCGGTCATCGTGAAGGACCGCCGCATCCTGGCCACGGGCTACAACGGGGTGCCCACGGGCTTGCGCCACTGCGCCGAGGTGGGGTGCTTGCGCCAGCAGCTCGGCATCCCCTCGGGCCAGCGCCAGGAGATCTGCCGCGGTTTGCATGCCGAGCAGAACGCCATCATCCAGGCGGCGCGCTACGGCACCAACATCATGGGCGCGTCCATCTACGTCACAACGCAGCCGTGCGTGACGTGCGCCAAGATGATCATCAACGCCGGCATCGAGGAGATCGTCTACCAAAACCCCTATCCCGACGAGCTGTCCATGTCCATGCTCGAGGAAGCGGGCATCAAGCTGCGCGTGTTCGAAGGCTGAGCAGAGGGGCGGCCGCGCACGCCGCCCGCCGCAGCCGCGTCGCCCCCAATGACCCTCGCCGCAGCCGCATCGCCCCCAATGACCCTCGCCGCAGCCACGTCGCTCCAACGCCCCCGCCGCGGCCTCACGCACGCCGCCCCTCGCTGCAGCCGCGATGTCTCGCCGCCCTCGCGCCCTCTGTTTCCGCCGTGCGGCAGATCCGACCCCCGTCAAGCGCGGCCGCCTTGCCAACGGGCCGCGCCGTTGGCCTCGATATGCAGTCCCAGCGGTCCTTCGCCCAACTTTATGCAGTTTTCGGCTGCTTCGGCTCCCCGTTCACCCGGAAATTCTAGGTTTTTGCAACCTTGCCGCACGCTGGAGGGGAACTTCTGCTATGGTACGTAACGGCTTGGTGGAATGCGCATCAAAAGCGCGGTCAGCAGGAAAGCGGGTTATGGCAGGAGCTATCGTGTTGGGGGCGTTGGCCGGTGCGGCGGGGTTTGTGCCGCTGTTCGCCGGCTTGCGAATGACGAGACGGGTGACCGATACCAGCAACATAGGGCACGCAGGCGCCTTGCTTCTGGGCGTGCTGCTATCGTTCATCGTGATCTTCGCGTCCGCCATCATCTGCATCGTGGCGGCGCGCGATCTCGTTCTCCCCTTCGTTTTGGCCGAGGTTGTGGCGCTTGCGGCTGTGGCCATCGGCTTCGGCGTGGTGAAACTGGTGCGTAAGTGAGGATGGAAAGGTAAGACACGTGAACCCTCTTGAAACTCTTGCGGAGGAGATTCCCCATCTCCAGTCGTCGTTCAATTCGGCATTCGTGCTCGGTGGGGACGGAGTCGGGCTGACCCAGTACATCTTCTGGATGATCATCTGCCTGGTCATCACGCTTATCGTGGTGCTCGCGGCCAGCAAGCGCCTCTCGCTCGTCCCGTCCGGCAAGTTCGCCGGCATGGTGGAGTACGGTTACGAGTTCGTGCGACGCGACATGGGACAAAGCGCCATCGGCCACGGCTTCAAGCGCCATGTGCCCTTCCTGGCCACGCTGTTCTTCTTCATTCTCATCTCGAACTTCGTGGGGCTCATCCCCGGCTGCAAGACGCCGACGGGCTCCATCAGCGTCACGTGGGCGCTGGCCATCATCTCGTTTGTCTACTTCAACTACTGGGGCGTGAAGGCGCACGGCGGCTGGGGCTACATCAAGTCCATCGCCCCGTCGGGGCTGCCGAAGCCCATGGTGCCCGTCATCTGGTTCTTCGAGTTCCTCTCCATGGTGCTGCGCGCGCTCACGCTGGCCGTGCGACTCTACGGCAACATGTTCGCGGGCCACATGGTGCTCGGCATCTTCGCGCTGGCCGCGAGCGTGTTTTTGGGAGCGGCCATCCAGGGCGCCGGCGCCGTGTACGGCGGCATCTCGGTGGCGTGGGTGCTGTTCCTCATCGCCATGTACGCGCTTGAGGTGCTCGTCGCCTTCCTGCAAGCTTACGTGTTCACCATCCTGTCGGCGGTGTACATCTCGCTGGCGACGTCTGAGCACTAGGAGCTGCCCCGCGCGCCCGCCTGGGGCGGGTCGCGCCAATCCCTTGGGTTTCATCGGCGTATCCACCGCCGGATGGACATAGTACGATCGGAGTTTCCGGGAGCGGCCCGGAAACGGTAAAAGGAGGACACTGTGGAAATTACACTCGCTGCCTTGAAGCTCGTGGGCTACGGCCTGGCCACGTTCGGCCCTGGTCTTGGCATCGGCATCGCCTGCTACGGCTGCTGCATGGCCACCGCCCGCCAGCCCGAACTGCAGGGCCGTCTGTTCACGAACTTCATCATCGGCGCCGCCCTCGCCGAGGCCCTCGCCCTCATCGGCTTCGTGCTCGTCTTCATCGTGTAACCTGAGCCTTCATCGGGAAAACGCCGCATGAGGCTGTAAGGAGGTTACCACGTGAAAGAACAAGCGAGGACAACGGGGGCCTGCATCGGGTTCGTCGCGGTCGCCGCAGGCGGCCTCACGCTCACGTCCCCTGCGCTCGCGTTCGCGGCCGAAAGCGAGTCGGCCGGCATATCGGCGATCCTGCCGGACATGGCGGAGTTCATCCCCATGCTCATCGGCTTCATCGTGGTCGCCGTCGTGCTGCTGAAGTTCGGCTGGCCGAAGTTCGAGGGCATGCTGGAGAAGCGCGAGCAGCTCATCAAGGACTCCCTTGAGAAGTCCGAGCAGGCCCGCATCGAGAGCGAGCGCGTGCTCGAGGAGTACAAGCGCCAGCTGGAGGACGCGAAGAGCCAGGCCGCCCAGATCGTCGCTGACGCCAAGAAAACCGGCGAGGCCGTGAAGGCCGACATCACCGACAAGGCGCAGGCCGAGGCTGCGGCGATGATCGAGAAGGCGCACGCCGCCATCGAGGCCGAGAAGACGGCCGCCATATCCGAGCTGCAAGGCTCGGTGGCCGACTTGTCGGTGGCTGTCGCATCCCGCCTGATCGGCGAGGATCTGAACGACGACGAGCATCGCAAGATCGTCGAGCGCTATGTGAACGAGGCGGGCAGTTTCAATGCCAACTAACCGCCATGTTCTCAAGGAAAAGGTTGCGGCGTACGCGTCTATCCTGCTGGACGGCGCATACGAGGCAGGCGGCCAAGACGCCGTGCTCGAGGTTCGCGACCAGGCCGAGCGCGTCATGCGCATCGCGCGTTCGAACATGGACCTCTCCAGCTCCCTTGAGGACAGCTCCTATACGCCCGAGCAGAGGAACGAGCTTGCGCGCAAGGTGTTCGCGCAATGCCATCCGGTCCTTGTCGACGTTTTGGCCGTCATGGCCGAACGCGGGGATTTCGCGTTGCTGTCGCGCGTATGGGCCAGCTACGGAGAGCAGCTCGAACGCAAGCTGAACGTCACCGTCGTCGACGTCACGACCGTC
>NZ_CBDTNW010000062.1:0-33567 GCF_965361815.1 Rubneribacter sp. | reverse complement strand
CCGGGGCATCCCGCGGCCCGCGCCCGCGCGGCCCGCATCCCGGCCGTCACCCTGCCCCGCATCGGCCCCGAAGGCGCCGGCCGCGCCCGAGCGGCCCGCGCCCCGGCCGCCTTCCTACTACACGCCCTCGATGCGCGGGATGGTGGCGAAGCCCGCTTCAAGCTCCTCGTCGGTGGGCACGTGGTCGCACATCTCGCCGCGGTTGAACGCGTCGTAGGCTTTCATGTCGAAGTAACCCGTGCCCGTGAGGCCGAAGAGAATGGTCTTCGCCTCGCCCGTCCGCGCACAGCGACGCGCTTCCTCCATGGCCTGGAAGATGGCGTGCGCGCTCTCGGGCGCGGGCAGGATGGTCTCCAGACGCGCGAACTCCACGGCCGCCGCGAACACGTCGGTTTGGCGCACGGCCACCGCCTCCAAGCAGCCGTCGTGCTTGAGCTTGGACACGATGGGGCTCATGCCGTGGTAGCGCAGGCCGCCGGCGTGGTCGGGACTTGGCAGAAAGCCGTTGCCCAGCGTGTACATCTTCACAAGCGGGCAGGTGCGGCCCGTGTCGGCGAAGTCGTAGGCGTAGCGCCCGCGCGTGAGGCTCGGGCAGCTGGCGGGTTCCACGGCCATAAAGCGCGTGCCCAAACGCGCGCCCGTCAGCTTGTCGCGCATGAACGGCGCGATGAGGCCGGCCAGGTTCGACCCGCCGCCCGCGCAGCCGATGACGATGTCGGGGTACTCCCCCAGCTCCTCGAAGGCCGTGTAGCTCTCAAGCCCGATGACCGACTGGTGCAGCGCCACCTGGTTGAGCACCGACCCCAGCGCGTAGCGGCCCTTGTTGCCGGGCACGTTGAGCGCGCGCTCCACCGCCTCGGAGATGGCGGTGCCAAGCGACCCTGTGGAGTCGGGATGCTCGGCCAGCATCCTGCGGCCGATCTCGGTCGTGGCGGACGGCGAGGGCGTGACGTTGGCGTTGAACGTCTCCATGATGTTGCGGCGGAAGGGCTTCTGCTCGTAGGAGCACTTCACCATGAACACGTCCAGGTTCAACCCGAAATGCGCCGACGCCTCCGCAAGCGCCGTGCCCCACTGGCCCGCGCCCGTCTCGGTGGTGATGCCGGCAAGGTCCTGCGCCTTGGCGTAGTACGCCTGGGCGACGGCCGAGTTCAGCTTGTGCGAGCCGGAGGTGTTGTTGCCCTCGAACTTGTAGTAGATCTTCGCGGGCGTGCCCAAGGCGCGCTCCAGGTTGTAGGCGCGGCACAGCGGCGAGGGGCGGTAGATGCGGTACATCTCCAGCACCGGCTCGGGGATGTCGAAGTACGCCGCGTCGTCGTCAAGCTCTTGGCGCACCAGCTCGTCGCAGAACACGGGAGCCAGGTCATCATGTTGCGCCACCTGGCCGTTCGGCAGGCGGATGGGGTCGGGCTTCTCCGGCATGTCGGCGCGCAGGTTGTACCACCGCGCAGGTATCTGGTCCTCGCGCAGGTACAGGCGATGCGGTGCGTTCTCGGTCATGGCGGTTCCCTTTCCTTCGGTCGTGCGGCGCATCCGGCCGCGGTCCGTCCCTTCGTCCGCGCGACAAAAAAGAGCCCCCGGATCTCCGAGGGCTCTTCTGTGTTCATGTGCACGGAACAGAAGCCTATGCGAGACCCGGGTTCAAACTCTTCTGTTCCACCACCATGCGCGCGTCCGCCCCGTCGCAAGGGCGACGGCGGAGAAACGGGCTTTGTCGGCGCTGTGGAGCACGAAGGTCCCTTCGATGGTTCCGGGTACGCGGGCAAGTGTACCCTTCGCGCCTTTGTTTGGGAAGGGGGATGTCCGCGAACGGAGGGGGCGCGGGACGAAAGAGGAGAGAAAGGCGCGATCTCTGCCGTTTTCGGGGGTTTCGCTTGCCGAGGGCGTCCGAGGCGCACCGCCGGGGCGTGTTGTGAGACAATGGGGCGAAACACGACACGCATCGTACGAAAGGCGACACCATCCATGGATCTTGCCCCGAACCAAACCTTGCACGGCTTCACCGTGCGCACGCGCGAAAAGCTGCCGGAGATAGACGGCACCGCCTACGTGCTCGACCACGCCAAAAGCGGCGCGCAGCTGCTCTACCTTGCCAACGACGACCCGAACAAGACGTTCTCCATCTCCTTCAAGACGCCTCCCGCCGACGACACCGGCGTGTTCCACATCCTGGAGCACTCGGTGCTGTGCGGCAGCGACCGCTTCCCCGTCAAGGAGCCGTTCGTGAACCTGCTCAAAGGCTCCATGCAAACGTTTCTGAACGCCATGACCTTTCCGGACAAGACCATGTACCCGGTGGCCAGCACCAACGAGCAGGACCTGCTCAACCTCATGGACGTGTACCTGGACGCGGTGCTGCATCCCCTGATCTACCGCAAGCGCGCCATCTTCGAGCAGGAGGGCTGGCACGTGGAGCTTGCGGACGGCGAGGGGAACGAAGACGAGGGCGCGGCGGCAGGCGACGCGGCGGACAACAGCGCGGCGGGCGGCGAGGGCGGCAGCGCAGAAGCGGCGAAGGGCGGCCCGGGCGCGGCGGGCGCGGAAACGCCATCCCCCGCCGACGTCGCAGACGGTGCGGCGGCCCCCGGAGGCCCCGAGGGCGACGCGTCCCGCCTTCGCCTCAACGGCGTGGTGTACAACGAGATGAAAGGCGCGCTCTCCGACCCGAACTCCGTGCTCTACGACGAGCTGCAGGCGGCGCTCTTCCCCGACACGGCCTACCGCTTCGAGTCCGGCGGCACGCCGCGCGCCATCCCCGACCTCACCTACGAGCGGTTCCTGGAGGAGCACGCGCGCCACTACCGCACGGACAACAGCTACCTCACGCTCTACGGCGATCTGGACCTGGACCGCATGCTCGCGTTTTTGGACAAGCGCTACCTCTCGCCTGCGGCCGACGAGGCGGCGGCCCGCGATGCGGCGCGCGCGTCGGCGGGAGACGCGCCGCTGCGCCCCCGCGCGCTGACCGCTCAGGCGCCGGTGCGCGCCCTGGGCGTGCGCCGCACCATGGACACCGCCCCCGAGAACGCCTGCATGGGCCTGGCCTACGTCGTAGGCGAGGCGCACGAGCGCACCCGCGCGGTGGCCGCCGACATCCTTTTGGACGCCATCGCCGGCAGCAACGAGGCGCCGCTTAAGCGCGCGCTTCTGGACGCGGGGCTGGCCGACGACGCGAACGCGTTTTTAGCCGACGCGCTTCTGCAGCCCTTCGCGGTCATCCAGCTGCGCGGGCTTGCCGAAGGCGGCGCGCAGAGGTTTCGCGCCGTGGTCGAACGGACGCTTTCCGAGCTTGCGGACGGCGGGCTTGACCACGCGCTCGTGGAGGCGTCGCTTTCCCGCGCCGAGTTCGTCATGCGCGAGCGCGACTTCGGCATGGCCGACGGCGTGGCGCTTTCCATGGCGGCGCTTTCGGGCTGGCTCTACGACGACGAAGAGGCCACGTCCTACCTCAAGTACGAGGACGACTTCGCGTTTCTGCGCCGCGCGCTGACCGAAGGCTACTTCGAGGACCTCATCCGCAGCCTGTTTCTGGAGAACGGCCACATGGCCGAGGTGGAGGTGGTGCCCGCAGATAACGAGGAGGACTTCGAGGAGGCGCGCCTTGCCCGCATCGCGGCCGGCATGGGACCCGACGACTTCGCGCGCGTGGCTGCGGAGGAGGCCGAGCTGCGCCGCCTGCAGGAGGAGCCCGACTCGCCTCAGGCGCTCGCAACCCTGCCGCGCCTGACGGTATCCGACATCGGCCCCGCACCGGACGAGCCCGCCTACGGCCCGGCGCAGACGGAGGGCTCGTCCGTCGCCTGCCTGCGCCACGACATCCCCACGCGCGGCATCGCCTACGCCTACCGCTACTTCGACCTGGCGCGCGTGCCGTTCGAGGAGCTGCCCTATGTCGCCGTGCTGGCGATGGTGCTGGGCAAGCTGGGAACGGCCCGGCGCAGCGCCTCCGAACTGGACACGCTGGTGAACGGGGCGCTCGGCAATTTGAGCTTCTTCTGCGAGGTGCACGAGGACGCCGAGGACGCCAAAGCCGTGTCGCCCCGGTTCGCCGTGGGCGCAAGCGCGCTTTCGGAGAACGTCGCGCAACTGGCCTCCCTGCCGCGCGAAGTGCTGCTGGAGACCGACTTCTCCGACGCGGGCAAGATCAAAGACGTGCTGCAGCAGCGCCGCATCTCCATGGAGCAGGGATTCGCCGCCGCCGGCCACGCCAGCGCCATGGCGCGCCTGGGGTCGTACTACCTGCCCGCCGGCGTGGTGCGCGAGCAACTGGGGGGCGTGGGCTTCTACCGCTTCCTGAAAGGCCTGCTGGCGCGCTACGACGAATACGCGGGCGAGCTGAGCGAGCATCTGGCCGACCTGGCCGCGCGGCTGTTTGTGGACGACGGGTCGCTTGTGAGCTTCACCGGATCCGACGAGGACTTCGCCCTCTTCTGGGAGGAGGGCGGCGCGATCGGGCGCACGGGAGACGGCGCGGTGCGGCTGCGCGTGCCCGACCCCGTCGTGCGCAACGAGGCGTTCGCCGTGCCCTCCGACGTGTGCTACGCCGCGCAGGGCTTCGACCGCCGCGCGCTCGGCGCCGCCTACACGGGCGCGTGGCAGGTGGCGGCGCGGGCGCTGTCCTACGACTACCTGTGGAACGAGGTGCGCGTCAAGGGCGGCGCGTACGGCGCGGGCTTCCAAGCGGCGCGCACCGGCAACCTGCGCTTCTACTCCTACCGCGACCCGCACCTCGACGAGACGCTGGCGCGGTTCGCGGGCGCAGCCGACTGGCTTGCCGCCTTCGACCCCGCACCCGAGGAGATGGAAGGCTACGTGGTGAGCACGGTGGCCGCCTTCGACCAACCCCTCAAGCCCCGTCAGCTGGCGCGGCGCCAAGACGGCGACTGGTTTGGCGGGCGCACCCCGCGCATGCGGCTTGAAACGCGCGGGCAGATGCTGGCCGCACGCGCGCAGGACGTCCGAAACCTCGCCAGCCCCGTCGCCCGCGCCGTCGAACGGGGCGCGGCGTGCGCGTTCGGCAACCGCGACATCCTGGAGGGGTCGTCGGCCGGATTCGAGGTGATCGACCTGCTGAGCGAATGAGCGCCGGGGGAATCGGGACGCAGGCGCGGCGCCTTCGGGCTGCCGGGAGTCGGAAGCCTTCGAAACCCCGGGAGTCGGGCGCCTTCGGACCCTCCGAGGATCGGGCGCCTGCGAGGCTCGGGGATCGAGCGCACGCGGGCCTCAAGGATCGGGCGCCTTTGAGACTCGGGACCTGAACGCACGCGGGCCTCAAAGGCCAAGCGCCTTCGGGAGCCGGACGCCCGCGAAATCGGCCTCCATCCCGGTTTCGCGCGAACGCGGCCTTGACTCCCCCTTCGATAAATGATAGTAATACAGAGTCAAATGACGAGAGAGACGGAGTGAGCACATCATGTTGGAACTGAAAAACCTCGTGTTCGAGGTGCCCGTGCAGGAAGGGTCGAAGGAGACGAAGCGCATCATCGACGATCTGTCGCTTTCCATCCCCAACGACCGCTTCACGGTGATCACCGGCCCCAACGGCGGCGGCAAATCCACGCTCGCCAAGCTGATCATGGGCATCGAGCGCCCCACGAGCGGCAGCATCGTCTTCGACGGCGCCGACATCACGGACCTGTCCATCGCCGAGCGCGCGAAGCTGGGCATCGGCTACGGATTCCAGCAGCCCGCCCGCTTCAAGGGCATGAAGGTGAAGAAGCTTTTGGACATCGCCGCCGGACGAAAGCTGCCCATGCTCGCCTGCAACGAGTACCTGGCCCGCGTGGGCCTGTGCTCGGCCAGCTACCTCACGCGCGAGGTGGACAAGAGCCTCTCGGGCGGCGAGGTGAAGCGCATCGAGATCGCCACCATTCTGGCGCGCGACCCGAAGCTGGCCATCTACGACGAGCCGGAGGCGGGCATCGATCTGTGGAGCTTCGACCGCCTGACCGAGACGTTCCGCGACATCCATGAGGCGCGCGACGGGCGCTCCATCGTGATCATTTCGCACCAGGAGCGCATCATCCAGCTGGCCGACGAGATCGTGCTTCTGCGCGACGGCCGCGTGGAGGAGACGGGCGCGCCCGAGGAACTCATGCCGCGCCTCGGTTTCGTGGCCAAGGGCGTTCCCGGCTGCCAGCTGACCACCCCCACCGAGCTGCACCTCACCGAGATCCCCACCACCTGCTAGCCTGCGTCCGGCGCTGCGGCGCCGGACCGGGTTCGCGACGCCGTTGCGCCGAGCCGCCGAGCCAAGCGGACGGCGCGACGGCAACCGCGTCGGCGGATCGCACCGACAACCCGCCGGCGCAAAACCGCACGACCGGATCGCTTCGCCAAACCGTGCCGGCGAACCGCTTCGCCTAAACCGGTTCGCGAACGAATGTTTCACGTGAAACATTCCGCCGCAGCGCCATGCGCGCCGCGGACGCGACCCGCACCGACCAACCGACCAAGAAGGAGGCCGCCCATGGCCGTTGATCTGTCCCCCATCGACGAGAGCCTGCTCGCCGAGATAGCCAACATCCACGGCATGCCGAAAGGCGCGTTCAACATCCGCAAGGACGGGCAGCTCGTCGAGCGCCATTCCTCCGCGAACATCGAGATAGCCACCAAAACCGACAACCCCGGCATCGACATCCGCATCGCCGACGGCACCAAGGGCGAGACGGTGTACATCCCCGTCATCGTCACGCAGGCGGGCCTGAAGGACGTGGTGTACAACACGTTCTACATCGGCGAGGACTGCGACGTGACCATCGTCGCGGGCTGCGGCATCCACAACGAGAGCCACCAGGCGTCCGAGCACGACGGCATCCACACCTTCCACTGCGGCAAGAACAGCCGCGTGAAGTACGTGGAGAAGCACTACGGCGAGGGCAGCGGCACCGGCGAGCGCATCCTCAACCCCGTGACGAACGTCATCATGGACGAGAACGCCAACTGCGAGATGGAGCTTGTGCAGCTGCGCGGCGTGTCCTCCACGGTGCGCGACACCAACGCCGAGCTGGCCGCCGGCGCCAAGCTGGTGCTCATCGAGAAGCTGCTCACCCATGGCGACCAAACCGCCACCTCCAACATGAAGGTGGAACTCAAGGGCGATGACTCCAGCGTGCAGGTGATTTCGCGCTCGGTGGCGCAGGATAACTCCAAGCAAGTGTTCAACCCGCTCGTCATCGGCGAGGCGGCATGCCGCGGGCACGTGCAGTGCGACGCCATCATCATGGGCAACGCCAAGGTGACGGCCATCCCCGGCATCGAGGCCGCCAGCGAGGACGCCATGCTCGTGCACGAGGCCGCCATCGGCAAGATCGCCGGCGACCAGATCACCAAACTCATGACGCTCGGCCTCACCGAGGAGGAGGCCGAGGAGGAGATCCTCGAGGACTTCCTGAACTAGCTCTTCTGCCGCACGCGGCATCGCACGGCGACACAGCGCACGCGTGCCGTCCTCGTGCGGCACAGCGCACGCGGCATCGCCGTCGTGCGACGCCGCGTGCGAACCTCTTGCCGCCTGCACCGTTTGCGTGCGTCGCAGGCGGCGTCAGGCTCCGCGAACCCGCCCCGACCGACCTTCCGGTCAGGGCGGGTTTTTCGTACGAATGTTTCACGTGAAACATTCCAGGTTTTGCCCGCACGGCCGCACGCCCTCCCGAAACCGCAGATGGGCGACGCGCAACGCGCGGCAGCCTTTCCCCTGCGCAATCCCTATTCGCACATTGCGAAAACTCGCAAAAACACATACGGATGTTTCACGTGAAACATTTCGTTGCAATGCCGCACGATACTGCACCAATTGTTTCACGTGAAACATCCGTACGCGTAAACGCAAAGGGGCGGGAATGCTCGCAGCAATGCAGAACGGCAGGGGCACTCGCGAGAACGCGAAGCGAGCGGCCACGCGCCCACGGGAGTGCGACGAACGGCCAGATGCTCGCTGGGATGCGGCCGCTCGGATGCTTGCTGGGATGCGGCGGTCGAATGCTCGCCAGGCTGCGGAAAGCGCGGAGGGCCGTGTTCGCGCATGCCCGAGCGTTCGTGCGCGCCCGGCCCTTCGCCGGCTCCCTATTCGAACTCGTCCACGAAGTGCAGAATGACGGCGGCGCTCGTGGGAGTGCAACGCTCGCCCGGCAGCGTGCGCTCGCACACGGGAATGCCGCGCGCGATGATGGCGGCCGTGGCGGGCGCGGGGACGGCCAGCTCGCCGTGCGCGCACACGACGGTGCCCTCGCCTGTCTGCACGCGCGTGGCGCGCACGCGATCGGGAGAAAGCGCCTCCACGGCCAAGCAGATGGCCAGCACGTTCCTAAGCGCCTCTCCGTTCCCCACTTCGTGGAAGTGAGTCTGCTCCACCGAGCAGCCGTGCGCGGCGGCCTCGGCTTCGGCCAGAATGCGGTAGACCGCCCGCATGTCGGCCTTCGCGCGCTCGCTCGCCCGCAGCGCGTCGATGGTGGCGTTCACCTCCGCCAGATCGTGATGGTGGGAGTCGGGAACGCCCGCCGCGTCGGCCGCCGCCAGCACGGCGCCGCGCGCCTCCTCGGGCAGCTGCAAAAGAGCCTCGGCCAGAAGATGCCTTCGCGTAGCGTTTTCCTCAAGGTTCCAGAAAAGGGTCGTCATACGTTCCTCGCTTTCGCATGGTTGATCAGGTGCGCCTGGTAGCCCGCGCCGAAACCGTTGTCGATGTTGACCACCGACACCCCCGACGCGCACGAGTTGAGCATGGCCAGAAGCGCGGCCACCCCGCCGAAGCTGGCACCGTAGCCCACACTCGTCGGCACGGCGATGACCGGGCACGACGCCAGGCCGCCCACCACGCTGGCAAGCGCCCCCTCCATGCCGGCCACAGCCACCACCGCGCTCGCGGCGGCGATGTCGTCGGCGTGCGCGAGCAGGCGGTGGATGCCGGCCACGCCCACGTCGTAGAGCCTCACCACGCGGTTGCCCAGCATCTCGGCGGTCATCGCCGCTTCCTCGGCCACGGGCAAATCGCTCGTGCCGGCGGCGGCGATGACCACCGACCCGTTCCCGTCAGGCTCGGGAAGGCCGCCGAGGATGCCCAGGCGCGGCAGCGCATGATAGCGAAACGCGGCCTCCGAGAACGCGCCGCCCGCAAGCGCGCCAGCGCAAGGCCCGTCGCCCGCAGCCGCGCCGCCTTGGGACAGCAGGCGCTCAACCTCGCCGGCCTTCTCCTCGTCCAGGCGCGTGACGAGCACGCGCTCCTGCCCCCCCGCCGCAAGGGCCCGGCAGATGTCCGCTATCTGACCGGCCGTTTTGCCCGCGCCGTACACCACCTCCGACACGCCCTGGCGCACGCCGCGGTGGTGGTCCACCTTCGCCCAACCCAGATCCGTGAAGGGAGCCATGCGCAAGGCCAGCTCGGCCTCGTCGACGGACGCCTTCCCCTCCGCCACCCGCGCAAGCAGCGCGCGCAATTCCCGTGTCTCCATGCCGTCTTTCCGCCTTCCGTTCGTCCAACGCAACCATTGAATCACTTGGAGCGCGCTCCAAGTCAACCGATGAGCGAAAAACAATGCGGGGCGTCGTCCTCGGAAGCCGTCGGCCTTCCAAAGCGAATCGCCCCTGTGCCGCCGCATAGGGAAAGGCCCGCGGCGCGATTTCGCGTCGCGGGCCCTCGGCTCACCTTCCGCACACTGCGCGGGCTAGGCGGCGCTTTCGGATGGGGCGCCGGCTGCGCCCGGGGCGTCGGATTCGGTCGCAGAGCCCTCGGCAGCCCCGCCGTCTGTGCTCGGGGCGTCAGATTCGGCTTCGCCGTCCGCGCTCGGGGCGCCCTCCCCGGCCTCGGAGCCGGTCTCGCCGGAAGCCGCATCGGTCCCCGAGGAGGCCGACGACGTCGCGCCCGCGGTCAGGGGCGTGCTGGACAAATCGAGCGCCGTTCCAAGCCATTTCCGCTCGATGACCGCAACGGTGCCGTTGCCTTCGATCACGGCCAACGCGTCCGCCACGGCCTGCTTGAGCTCGGTGTTGCCGTCGAGCACGCCCACCGCGTACCCGCTCGGCTGCTGCATGAGCGCGACGATCTGCACCTCGTCGCCGGCGCTATGGGCGACGTACGTGCCGATGACGGCGTCGGCCGCAACGTAGTCCACCTGGCCCGACTCAAGGGCGGAAAACGCGCTCTTGAGGTCTTGCGTGGTGGTTATGCTGCCCTGGTCGAACTCGTTGGTGACCGCCCACGCGCTTTTGGAAGACACCTGAGCCGCAACGGAGGGCTGCGAGGCGTTCGTGGGCACCGTCGCGTTGGAGGGCGTGGAGAACAGGGCCACCGCAGTGGGAAGGTAGGCCTGGGAAGTCCAGAACGAGGCGTCGGAATCGGAGGTGTCCACGCCCATGACCACGTCGACCGTTCCTTCGGTCAGGGCCGTTTCGGGATCGGACCCCACGTCAACCACCTCGAGCTTCAGCCCCAGGGCATCGGCCAAGGCCGCGGCCACATCCACGTCCACACCGACGATCTTGGCGGAACCGGACGGCTGACCGGCCAAAGGAGCGCTGTCGGTGTTCACTCCCACCCGCAGCACGCCCTCCTGGCCTATGGCCGGCGTGGAAACCGTGGGCACCGCCTCGGGAGGCGCGTAGGATTGCTGTGACGAACAGCCCGCCATACCGGCGGCCAAAACCGCCGCGCACGCGATTGCGATGCCGCAGGACGCGAGCGCCTTCAAACGCTTCATAACCGGAATGCCTCCATCTGCCGTTTGCTTCGACGAAAACGCCTCTTCCGACTGACCTAGTCTTTGCCCCCACACCCGCGCACCGGAGCCGAGCTTGCGCCCGTCGCCCTCTCGCCCGCCGCGACCGGATGCCGCGTGTTCAGACGGGCGGTGCGACTTACCTCTAGGATACGCCATGATCGCCGCGCAACGCGGCTTACGTGGGTCCTTTCGACCGCATCTGCCGTGGACTAGGGCTCGAACCACCGCCGAACCCGCAACTACAGACTCGAAAGAAGCACGGTTAGTGTAGCAGATGCGCCATCCGCCCGAAAGCGTGCGGCGGGAATCTGCTCAATACCTCGGAAAGCCGAGAGGGCGGAAAACGCGCGGGTGGGCGCGGACCAAGCGCGGGTTGGACGCGGACCAAGCACGAGGCGCATGCCGAGCGCACGAGATAAGCGGGTCAATCGCCGAGCGCACGCTGGATGGGCGCCGAACGCGCGTCGGACGCGCGCCAGGTCCGCGCTGGACGCGCGCCAAGTTCGCGTCGGATCCGCATCAAACGCGCGTCGGACACGCGTCAGATCCACGCTGGATCCGCGAAAGAACGAAGCGAAGGCGCACTGGAAAACGGGAAGCTCCGCGCAAGGGCCTCCGTGGTAGCATCGGAACATGACGCCGAGCGCGCACATACCGTCCGAAACGCCGTCGCGCGCAAAGCGCTCCCTTCGGCGCGCCCGGCCCGCGCGTCGGCAACCTCCTCTGCGTCAAAACGCGCTCCGCCGCACAGCTCGCACGGCGGGCCTGTACGCGCAGGGAGCCGCCGAGGCCGTGGCGGAGACGCTGTGGCCCACCCGCTGCGCCGTCTGCGACGAGCCGGGGGACGTCCTGTGCGCACGCTGCGAGGCGCGCCTTTGCCACCTGGACTGGTGGCGCGCCTGCCCGCGATGCGGAGCGCCGTTCGGCCGCGTGCAATGCACCGAGTGCAACGCCGTGATGATGGGGGCGGCAGGCCGCGAGGAGCTTTCATACGACGGGTGCGCGAGCGCCGTCATCTTCGACGACGCGGCGGCGCGCATCGTCCGCACCTGGAAGGACGCGGGAGAACGCCGGTTGGCGGGGGTCATGGCAAAGCTCATGGCCCCCATCCCCTCCCCGGAGTGGCTGGCCGCGCGCCCTGCGGTGGTCCCCATCCCGGCCACCTCCGCCGCACGGCGGCGACGGGGGTTCGACCACGGAGAGGAGCTTGCCCGCGCAACGGCCGCCCTGCTCGGGCTGGAAACCGCCCCGGCGCTCGCGCGCCCGCGCGCAAACGATCAGCGCGCGCTCTCGCGACGCGAACGGCTCGAGAACATGGAGGGGAGGTTCCGCGTGCTGCCCGGAGCCTGCGCGCCCCCGCACGCGCTCGTCGTGGACGACGTGTGCACCACGGGCGCCACGCTGCTCGCCGCCGCCGACGCCCTGCGGGCGGCCGGATCAGGCACCGTGCGCTGCCTTACCTTCGCGCGCGTCTGGTAGCACAACCCCGCGACCGGCGAGGACCCAGGCGCCCCGCCGGCGCCCGCATGCGCTACAGCGAGCGCTTGTGCGCGTCGGCAGCGGCCTCGGAGAACTCCGAAACATCCACCGAGATGCTGTGCTGGATGGGCTTCCACTTGCACTTCTTCACCAGCGCCACCAGCGCTATGGGCACGTAGGTGAGCATGAAGAAGGGGAAGGTGAACATGTAAAGCACCTTCTTGCCCGTGGTGGAGCGGATGGAATCCCATTCCACGAACGTGGTGAGCACGCCGAACATGAACATGAACACCAGGTAGTTCATCAGGCAGAAGAAGATGGACGACACCGACGAGGCCACCATGACGCCCGTGGACATAAGCCCCATGGAAGCCAGGGCCAAGATGATGGCGTTGAACGTCACCGAAACGATGGTCAGCAGCATGCCCGGCGCAATGGTCATGAGCATGTCGTAGCACGCGAAGCGCGAGCCTTTGGGGTTGGTGGCTATGCCCTTGGCCAGGCGCGCGCCGTAGTGCCAAAACACCTGGTAAAAGCCCTTCGCCCAGCGGAAGCGCTGGTTCCACGAGTCACGGAACGTCGTAGGCTGCTCGTCGTAGAGGATGGCCGTGGGGCAGTAGCTGATGCGACGCCCCTCCAGGATGCTGCTCGCGGAGAACTCGATGTCCTCGGTGAGCAGGTGCCATTTCCACCCGCCGTGCTTCTCTATGATGTCGGCGGCCACGAAAAAGCCCGTGCCCGACACCGCGCAGCTGGTGTTGAGCGTGAGGCGGGCCTGGTTGAGGAACTTCGCCTCGCGCAAAAACCACACGGCGTAGCCGGCGCTGATCCAGTTGGAGTCGTAGTTTTTGGAGTTGCGGTAGCTGGTGGAGGCGACGGCCCCGTTGTCGAAGGTCTTGTTCATCTCGCGGAAGTAGTTCACGTCCAGCACGTTGTCGGCGTCGAACACGAAATAGGCCTCGTAGCCGCGGTCGGCGTACTGCTCGCGGATGACCTGGAAGCCGTAGTCGAGCGCGTAGCCCTTCCCCACCTCCTTGTCGTTCGCCCGGGGGAACACGGTGGCTCCGGCCTCGCGCGCGACCCGCGCCGTGTCGTCGGTGCAGTTGTCGGCGATCACGAACACGTCGATGAGCTCAGAAGGGTAGTTCTGCACCTTGATGGAGTGGATGAGGTCGCCGATGACGGCGGCTTCGTTGCGCGCCGACACCACGACGGCGAACTTGTGGTTGCGCTTCGCGACAAGCTCCCGGGGCTTGCGGGTGAGCACCACGAACACGTAGTAGAGTTGATAGGTGTAGCAGATCGTGAACGCGATGAACACGCAGAAGTTGAACACGTCAACGAAGGAAATCTGCGAGAAAAACTGGTCCAGCACCTTTGCTCCTTTATCGGCCCCCAGCGGAAGCGCACTGCTCACGCCGCCCCCATGCCAGCAGGGCGCACACCAAACTCGTGAAAGTATAGCGACTTGCGCGGCACATGGGGCCAAAAGGCGCTCCTCCGTTACCTTTTCTTCTGGTTTTACCCGGAGAAAACACCGTTCTTCACACAGATTCTGCATATGGCCTCCATATTAGAGCGGACGGGCCGTGCGGGCGCATCGGCCCTGTGATACCCTTGTCACCCGCAACGAGTCGAAATCCCCTACCCAAAAGACGGAGGCATCCCTTGAACCACGACATCAAGGACATCAACCTGGCCGACGCCGGCCTCGCCCGCATCCTATGGGCCGACCGCGACATGCCCGTGCTCGCGTCCATCCGCGAGCGCTTCGAACGCGAGCGCCCGCTTGAGGGCGTGCGCATCGGCGCGTGCATGCACGTGACCACCGAGACCGCCAACCTCATGCGCGCGCTCAAGGCGGCGGGCGCCCAGGTGGCGCTCTGCGCCTCGAACCCGCTGTCCACCCAGGACGACACGGCAGCCGCACTCGTGCGCGACTTCGGCGTGGAGGTGTTCGCCATCGCCGGGGAGGACGCGCAAACCTACAACCGCCACATCGAGGCCGTCATAGCCACCAACCCGCAGATCGTCATGGACGACGGGGCCGATTTGGACACCGCTTTGCACACGCGCTTCCCCGAGCAGCTCAAAGGCGTGATCGGCGGCACCGAGGAGACGACCACGGGCGTGGTGCGCCTGGCCGCCATGGCCGCCGACGGCACGCTTTCCTACCCTGTGTTCAACATCAACGACGCCAACACCAAGCACTGCTTCGACAACCACTACGGCACGGGCCAGTCCACCTTGGACGGCATCATCCGCGCCACCAACCGCCTGATGTGCGGGCGCACCATCGTGGTGTCGGGCTACGGCTACTGCGGAAGCGGCCTGGCCCTGCGCGCCAAAGGCATGGGCATGCGCGTGATCGTGTGCGAGGTGGACCCCTTAAAGGCGCTCGAGGCCCACATGGAGGGCTACGAGGTGATGCCCGCCGCCGAGGCCGCCCGCTTCGCCGATGTGTGGGTGACCGTGACCGGCAACTGCAAGGTCATCGACGGACCCGCGTTCGAGAACATGAAAGACGGCGCCATCATCTGCAACTCCGGGCACTTCGACTCCGAGATCAACATCGGCTGGCTGGAGGAGCACGCCGTGAAGAAGGAGGAGCTAAAGCCCCTGGTGGAGGAGTACACGCTCGCCGACGGGCGCACGGTGGTGCTGCTGGCCCAGGGGCGTCTTGTGAACCTGAGCTGCGCCGAAGGGCACCCGGCGTCGGTGATGGACATGAGCTTCGCCAACCAGATCATGGCCGCCGAGTACCTGTACGCGCACGCCGGCGAGCTGGAGAACAAGGTGTATAACGTGCCGGCGGAGATAGACGACGGCATCGCCCGCGTGAAGCTGGAGACGCTCGGCATTGCGATAGATGTGCTCACCGAAGAGCAGATCGCCTACATGAGCTCCTGGAACTTCGACCAGGCATAAGGGTTCACCGCCGCTTGCCCCCGCCGCCGCTTGCCGGCGCGGGGGCTGATCGGGAGCCGGCGTCATGCCGACTCCCGACACAGCTCCCGAACGGATTCGAGAAACGCGGAGGCGGCGGCGGAAAGGTCGCGAGCCTTCTTCCACACGATGCCGCACTCCGATTCGGTCGGCGGATCGAGCGGCCGAAAGCACAGCCCCTGCGACCCGCTGACCCGAAACTGGTCTTCGTACGTGAACGCGTACGCCATGCCGTACAGGGACAGCATGTTGATCATGGACGATCCCGCGTTGAACGTGGCAACTTGGCGCATCTTGTCAAACGAGTCGCCCGCCCAATCCCGCAACACGCCCGCCTTGATCACTTGGCGCGAGCACAGGATGGGCCTGCCTTCAAGATCGGAAGGGAGAATGGAGGTGCGCAAGGCCAACGGATCGTCCTCGCGCACGACCACGCCCCATGTGTCCGACACCGGCATCATGAGCTGCCGGTAACCGGGCCGCCCCACCACCTCGCTTTCCACGATGAAATCCAAAAGCCCCGTGTCAAGCCTCTCGAACAGATCCCCCGTCGAACCGGTGAACAGGTGGAACTGCACATCGGGATAACGATCAAGCACATGCATCATCGCCATGGTGACAATCCTCATGGCGGCGGGCTCCCCATGCCCGATGAACACCCCGCCAGACACCTGCGATCCGGCCGAGGAAAGCTCGCGCTCGGCCTCCTCAACCAGATCGACCACCGATTCGGCGTATCGAAGGAGCACGCGGCCCTTTTCGGTGAGCTTCACATGGCGCCCCTCCTTCACGTACAGCGGCGCACCCACCTGCTTTTCGAGGTTGATGAGCTGCCGAGAGAGCGTCGGCTGGGTGAGATGAAGAGACTTCGCCGCGCCCAAAACGGTCCCCTCCCGAACGAACGCGCGAAAGTACCTCAGGGCCTGGATGTCGAGATGCGGCTTCGGCGAGTCAACTGAAGGCATCGCCCCTCCTTATCTTTTATGTTTTCCCTCTTCAAGTCCATAGTATGCCTTATCGCTATACAAAACAACTCGATATGGGCATTTGCTTTGCGCATGGGCGCCCCCCAATAATCTAGTCGAAAGCCGCAAGGCGAAAGACGGGAGGGGCGCCAAAGTGGCGCCCGCAGAAACAGGAGGGACGCAATGAGCACCATCCCCATCTCAAGACGGAGCTTCGTGGCGGCGGCCGCAGCAGCAAGCGCGGCGGTGATCGCAACCGGCTGCAGCCCAGAAAACGAGCTGCGCGCGGTCGAGGCCGATAGGCCCACGCAGGGGGTTTCCGCCGACGGACACCGCCTTGACGCGGAGTTCGATCCGACCATGCAGGGCGAGTGGGTGACCGTGCCCTGCTGGCACAACTGCGGAGGCAGCCGCTGCATGCTGCGCGCCTACACCGTGGACGGCATCGTGACGCGCGTGAAAACCGACGACACGCACGAGGACACCTTCGAACTGCCCCAGCAGCGCGCCTGCCCGCGCGGCCGCGCGCAACGCCAGCATCTGTTCGGCGCCGACCGCATCAAGTACCCCATGAAGCGCGTGCACTGGCAGCCGGGCGGGGGCGAGAACATCCACGGAGAGTTGCGCGGCAAAGACGAGTGGGAGCGCATCTCGTGGGACGAGGCGTGCGAGATGATCGCGCAGGAGGTTGACCGGATCTACGCGGAGTACGGAAACCGGTCCATCATGATCGGCGGTTACGCGGGGGCGCAGCTCGAAAACGTGCTCGACCAGCTGGGAGGCCATATCCCGTTCCTCAATTCGAACTCGTACGGCTCCTACTTCGTCGGCACGCCGAACTTGGGGATCACCTACGCCATCAACCCCGACATCAACGGGTCGAACGACCGGCTCGACCTGCTGAACGCCGACACCATCGTGCTGTATTCGGCGAATCCGGCCTGGTGCTCGGCGGGCAACCCCATGTATCACTTCATGCGCGCCAAGGAGAACGGAACCGAGTTCGTGTACGTGGGACCCGACTACAACTTCTCGGCCTCCACGCTTGACGCGCGCTGGATACGGGTGCGACCCGGCAGCGACACCGCGTTCCTTTTGGCCGTCGCCTACGTGATGATCACCGAAGACGAGGACGGCTCCATCCTCGATTGGGATTTCCTGCATCGGTGCTGCGTGGGCTTCGACGCCCAGAGCATGCCCGCAGACGCCACCGTCAACGAGAATTTCCACGACTACGTGCTGGGCGTCTACGACGGCCAGCCGAAGACCCCCCAGTGGGCCACCGAGTACTGCGGCACGCCGATCGAGGACATCGAATGGTACGCCCGCCTGCAAGCCAAAGACAACAACGTCATGAACCTGCACAGCTACGCGGCGGCACGCTACAACGGGGCGGAGTACTTCCCGCAGCTGTTCCTTACCATCGGCTGCATGGGAGGCCACCTGGGAAAGCCGGGCAACGCCACCGGCGGCATCTTCAGCTTCTCGGCGGGCAACTCCGGCGAGGCCATTGTGCAGTGCGGCGCACCCCTGCCCGATCTGGCATCCATGACCACGGGAAACAGTGCCATCGGCACGCTCACCATAGCCAACCCCAACGACGACGCCATCACCGGACCCGAGATGTGGTCGGCCGTGCTCAAGGGAAGCTACCGCTACATGGGAACCATCAGCTACGCCGACGGATCGTCCTCCATCGTTGAACCCGAAGAGCGCGACATCAACATCCGCGCGTACTTCGCCCAGAACAACGAGGGCTTCTCCACCAATATGGACATCAACAAGGCCATCGAGGTGTTCCGCGGGCTCGACCTGGTGGTGTGCCACACCTGGCAGTTCCGCCCCACGGCGCAGTATTCGGACATCGTGCTGCCCTGCACGACGCGCTGGGAGAACGCCGAATACGAAACGGGTATGATAAACACGCAGATCAACCGTGATTTCATGCTCATACCGGGCACCGTGTGCGAACCCTTGTACGAAGCGAAGAGCGATCGTCAATTCGTGGAGCTGCTCGCAACGAAGTGCGGTTTGGACCCGAGCGAGTTCTACACCCGCTCCGACGCGCAACGTCGCTTCGACGCCGTGCTGACCTCCACCATCCGCACCGAAGACGGCACGGACATACAGCCCCTCGTCACCGTCACGCAGGAGAAGATAGACGAGCTGGGCCTTGAAGGAGAGCCGCAGCAAGGCGTCATCGACTACGACGAGTTCATCAAGACCGGCAGCTACCAGGTGCCCCGCCGCGAGGACGACAACTGGACATGGATCGCCTACCAAGATTTCGTCGCGGATCCCGAGGCTCATCCGCTCCCTTCGAGAAGCGGCAAATTCGAGATCTACTGCCAGTCGCGCGCCGACATACTCAACCTCATGGGCGTGTCCGCGCACGAGTTCAAGCCCTACCCCGTGTTCTTGCAGTCGCAGGACAACTACGAGGCGACGTTTTCCGATTGGGGCGCCAAGACCAAGGGCGACTACCCGCTGCAGTGCTTCCAGCCCCACTATCTGCGCCGCGCGCACACCATCCTCGAGAACACCCCGTGGTTGCGCGAAGCGTACGCAAACCCGTTTTACATGAACAGCAAAGACGCCGCCGAGCGGGGGCTTGCCGACGGAGACCCCGTGCTGGTGACCAGCCCGTACGGCAAGGTGGTGCGCCATCTTTCCATCGACGACTGCTTCATGGAGGGTGTTTGCGCCATCCCCCACGGCGGCTGGGTGGAGATGGACGAGGAGACCGGCATCGACTTCGGCTCCTCCGACAGCACGCTCAACGGATCGTACTTCGCCGAGTCACTGGTTATGGGATTCAACTCCGTGGTTGTGCAGGTGGAGAAGTTCGAAGGACGCGAAGTGCCAGCCGACCTGGACAAGCCGCTTCCGTACCCGACCGTTGTCAACGAGTAGAGGAGATGCGCCATGCCTTTGGGATTTTACTTTGACCTGGCCCGCTGCACGGGATGCCGTGCCTGCCAGACGGCTTGCAAAGACCGCAACGACCTGCCCGCGCATGTCGTGTACCGCGAGGTGAGAACGTACCAGGTTGGGACATACCCCGCCGCGTCCCGCTTCAGCCTCGCGGCCACCTGCAACCACTGCGAACAGCCGGCCTGCGTGGAGAACTGCCCTGTTGGAGCCTGTCGCAAAGCCGACGACGGCACGGTGTACATCGATCAGGACGAGTGCATAGGATGCCGCACCTGCGTTGCCGTGTGCCCCTACGGTCACCCCTCCTACGACGAGGATAGACGGGTTTCGGGCAAGTGCGACGCATGCAAGGCGTTTCGCGACAACGGCGAGAACCCCGTATGCGTGGACGCCTGCCCCATGCGCGCCATCGAGTTCGGGGACATCGAGGAGTTGCGCGCAGCGCACGGCGAAGAGCTGACAAGCGACTTGCCCGTTTTGCCCTCCTCTTCCGAAACCTCCCCCAACCTGCTCATGCGCACGAAGGCGCAGGCGTTTGCCGAGCCATGCCGACAGATGATCGTGTAGCAGGAGGCACCCGTGAACGCTTTGACCGACGAGCAGCTGGCTGCAAGAACGTATCTGTACTCGCTGCTCCACCGCCTGTTCGCAGAAGAACCGACCGCCGAGCTTGCCGACGCCTTTGACATACAGCTTGCTAATGAGGCGTTTGCGCTGATCAGTGGCAATGAGGAGGCGAACGACCCGGAAGAGGGCTTTGCCAACATCGCCTCCGCCCTCAGCGATGCCTCGGCGGCTCGCCGGGAGTACACCCGCCTGTTCGTCGGACCCGGGACGCTGCCGGCTCCCCCGTGGGAGTCTGTTTGGACGCTTAAGGACCGGGCGCTGTTCACGCGCGTGACCCTCGAGGTTCGCACGGCCTACCGGGCGTCAGGTTTTCTTCCAAAGCGCTACCCGCAGGTGTCAGACGACCACCTGGCCCTTGAGACGGGCTTTCTTGCGCAGTTGGCCCAGCGCATGCAGGAAAGCTCCTCGAAAGGCAACGAACCCGCCTTCGAACAGGCGCGTGCGGCAAGCGCGGCGTTCCTCGAGCAGCACCTTGGCACGTGGACAGGCCCCTTCGCCTCCCGGCTCGCCGCCGAGGATGCGCCTTTGTACGGTGCGGCCGCCCGGCTTCTGGCCGAGCTGACATGCAAAGACGCCGCCTTGCTGAAAGCCCCCGCAACACGCTGACATCCCCTGGCCGGCGCCTCGCTGCAAGGGCGCCGGCCCCTACCAGAACAACCCGCAAGGAGGAACCTCCATGAGCGAAACCAACAAAAACGAGCGCGGCACGGCAAACGCCGCGGAGCCGCGCGAAACCCCGACCATACCCAAGCGCAAACGCCTCTCCCGTAAATCCGGCATCGCGCTTGGGATGGCCGCTGCAATAATCCTCGTTGCGGGAGCGGGCTTCTGGGTCTGGCACGAGCAACCCGGATTCTGCAACGCGGTGTGCCACTCCCCCATGGATTCCTACGTTGAAGGATATTACGAAGCCGACACGCTCATGGCCGCACGGCACCTTGAAGCGAACGTCACCTGCCTGCAGTGCCATGAACCCCGCATAGACGAGCAGGTGTCCGAGGCTATCGCATGGGCGACGGGAAATTTCGACGACCCGTTGGGGGCGAGCAATTTAGCCAACACCGAAGGCTTCTGCCTGCGGTCGGGCTGCCACACCGAAGGCTCTTGGCATGATCGCCACGACGCGCTCGACCTCCAAGAGGCGCAAGGCTGCGCCGACTGCCATCAGATGCATCTGAACCACACTTCCTGGGCAGACAGGTAGCGGTGGCCGCCTGGCCGCTGCAGGGCGACGGCAAAGCGCCCGCCGTCCAAAGCCCTCAATCGGGCAGCGCCCGCGCCCTCCGGCTTCGTCGAACCAAGTCGGAGGGCGCTTGACTTGGAGCACGCTCCAAGGTCCATACTAAACGGGTCGGACAACTCGGAAGGAGACGCATGGGAGCTATGGAATACCGCACGGTGCCGCGCGGCGGGGAGCGCGTGAGCGTGATCGGGCTGGGGATGGGATCCATCCACGCCTCGACCGATGATGAGATCGCACGCACGGTGGAGCGCGCGCTGAACGCCGGCGTGAACTTCTTCGACCTGTGCCCCTCGGAGTTTCGTCCCTTCCGCGCTTACGGGCGCGCGTTCGCGGGACGGCGCGATGACGTCATTGTGCAGATGCACTTCGGCGCCGTGTACGAGACGGGGCCGGAGCGCAAATACGGTTGGACGCTCGACGCCGACCGCATCGCGCGCGCCTTCGAGGAAGAAATGGAGGTGCTCGGCATCGGATACGCCGACTTCGGCATGGTGCACTGCATTGACGAGGAGCGCGACTTCGACCAAGTCATGAGCGGCGGCACCTGGGACTACCTGCAGCGCCTCAAGGCGACGGGCACGCTGCGCCATCTGGGCGCCTCCACGCACGACCCGCGCATCGCACGGCTGTTCTTGGAAACGGGGCTTGTCGATCTCATCATGTTCAGCGTGAACCCGGCTTATGACTGCACGCAGGGGTCCTACGGCATTGGCACGGCGGCCGCGCGTGCCGCGCTCTACCGCGACTGCGAGCAGGCGGGCGTGGCCATCTCGGTGATGAAGGCGTTCGCGGGCGGGCAGCTGCTTGACGACGCGCGCTCGCCGCTTGGGCGGGCGCTCACGCGCGCGCAGCTTATGCAGTACGCGCTCGACCGCCCCGGTGCGCTCTGCGTGCTGCCGGGCGTGCGCGGGCTGGCCGACCTCGAAGAGGCGCTGGCGTTCCTGGACGCCTCGCCCGCCGAGCGCGACTGGTCGGAGGCTGCCTCGCTCGCGCCGGCAAACAGCGCGCCGGCGTGCGTGTACTGCAACCACTGCCTACCCTGCCCGGCAGGCATCGACGTGGGGCTGGTCAACAAGTACTACGACCTAGCCCGCGCCGGAGACGACCTGGCCCGCGACCACTACGCGCACCTCGGCAGAAACGCTGCGGACTGCCTTTCCTGCGGCCACTGCGACGCGCGCTGCCCCTTCGGCGTGGCGCAGGGAGATCGCATGCGCGAGATAGCGGCGTACTTCGCGTAAGACGGTTGCCCGCGACAGGTTGCTGATTGCGAGATTGGCTTATGCTCCCAAGGCGGTGACATGCTCGAAATTGACTGCCACAGGTTCGCTCAACCTGCTGCGACCTATAAACCAGTTTGGGCCTCTCTCGTGCTTGCATGAGAGAGGCGCTGCTGCTACACCGATGGCGCGCCCATCGGCTACGCGTGAGCAAATCCGCGCTTATCCAGATATTCGCGGAGAGCGGTGCGGTATACGGTCGACTTACTGCATCCATCCATCTTCATAACCTGCATCACGCCGCGAAAGTCTGCAGCATCAAGAACGAACGTCTCCCTCCTGGATCCTATGTAGTCGAATGGCGATCCGTCACGCACCTCATCGGCAGAAGTGAAATCAATCTCGCCGGCTTCGTACGCCTGTGCGCTCTCTTCCAATTCGTCGGCCGTCATACCGAGCATTGCGTTCAGTTTTTCTTCTAACGTCGCTGCCATATCCGCTCCTATCTGACCATCCCGAGTTCACGCATGACATTGTGTGTAGGCGGCGTGAAAGCGTGGTAGACGATCACGATGCCATCATCGGCGTACCTCGCCACCATCTCCACGAGCCGGTTCTTCCCATCCATCCCGACGCCAACCAGATCACCGTTTTCGCGATAGATGTGCTTGAACATACCCCGAAACGCCGTTTTGACATCATCTTCACTCAACTCTGGATGCCTCATGTGGACTCTTGGATGGATTACCAGCCGCATCGAAGTTCCTTTCTATTTATTCATATCATATCATATTCAATACTCTACGGTTGCTAGGAAATGCGCTCGGTATTACCAATCGGGTTCTAGCAGCGTACGGAATGATTTATCTGCTTTCGCTTCTTCATGCATTGATTGCTCTAAAGTTTCGATGTTGCCCGCTGTCGCTCCCCCGTCGTCCTCAGTAGCGGCTGATGCCGCAGCGCTCTTTGATGGCGCGGATGTCGGGCGGCAGCTCGTCTATGGGGATGGCCTTCACGGCGGCCTCCGAACCCAGCTCCACGGCCTTGTCGTAGTACCAGCACTTGTAGGTGATGAACGCGAGCGTCTCCTGCAGCCGCTCCAACTCGTGCTCCACCGCGTCGCGGCGGGCGTAGATGAGCTCGCGGCGCTGCAAGAGGGTTTCATCGCCCTGTTCGTAAAGGTCGATGTAGCTTTTGATCTCCTTGATGGGCATGCCCGAGAGCTTCAAGCGTTCGATGAAGCGCACCCATTCGAAGTCGTCCTCCGTGAACATGCGCATGCCGCTGCCGCTGCGGTTGGTGTGCGGCAGCAGGCCCTCCTTGTCGTAGTAGCGCAGCGTTGAGGCGGGCACGCCCAGCTCCCGCGCCGCGTCGCCAATGGTGTAGAGCATCTGGTCCTTCTTTCGGCAAATCGATACACAAAACATTCACTTGACTTAAAGTTAACTCTAAGTTCTAGGATGGCAATCGAAGTTTAACACGACAGGAACGACCCGTCCACAAGCGGCGAACTCCGCGCGCAGGTGGCTGACTAGGCCGGACGCAACCGCAGAGCCGAGGAGAAAGGATTCCCGATGAGGCAGACCAAGACGATGAGCCGCCGCGCGTTCGTGGGCGCATCGGCGGCAGCCCTGGCAGCGCTTGCGCTCGGCGGCTGCGCGCAAACCGCCGACGAGCCCGCGCCCCAGCAAACGACGGAGCCCGAGCCGCAAGAGCCCGCTCCCGAGGCCGAGCCGCAGCAAGGGACGTCTGCCGCCGACACCGCTGCCGGTGGCAGCGCCGTGATCGCCGTGTTCTCGCGCACGGGCAACACGCTCGCGCTGGCCGAGGCCATCCAAGCGCGCACAGGGCTTGAACTGGTGCGCATCGAACCCGCCACACCCTACCCCGCCGACTACGACGAGATGCTGGACCTCGGCCAGCGCGAGCAAAACGAAGACGCGCGCCCCGCGCTGGCGGCCGACGTGCCAAGCCTGGCCGACTACGACACCGTCTACCTGGGATTCCCCGTATGGTGGGGCCACATCCCGCAGATCGTGAAGACACTTGCCGACCGCGGTGACCTCGCGGGTAAAACCATCGCGCCGTTCGCCACGTCCGGCTCAAGCTCCATCGCTGCTTCGGTGGCCGACCTGCGCGAGCTGTGTCCGGATGCGAACGTGCTCGACGGTTTGACCGTGACCGAGGCGGGCCTGGCCACCATGGACGCATCAGCCGAAGAATGGCTCGCAGCGCTGGGCCTGTGAGCGGCAAGGGAAAAGGGAGAGTCCATGACAAGCAATCTTGATCGGCGCATGTTCGTGATGGGGTCCGCCGGTTTGGGCATGGCCGTGCTCGCCGGGGGCGCGCTTGCGGGATGCGCGGGCGGCACCCCGGAACCTGAGGCCGCCTCGGAAGTCGACGCCGCCCCAACGCCCGAACCCGAAGCCGCTCCGGCAAGCGCCCCCTCTGCCGAACGCGAGGACGCGAGCAACCCGAACGCCGCCCCCGTGTACTTCACCGCCGACATCAGCGCGGCGGGCCTTGCGCGCGCATGGGAGGCCCTGGGCGTGCAACCCTCCGGTTCTGTGGCCGTGAAGCTTTCCACCGGCGAGCCGGGAAGCAACTACCTGCGCCCTGAGCTTGTGGGCGACCTGGTGCGCGCCCTGAACGCCACCATCGTGGAGTGCAACACCGCCTACGGCGGTCAGCGCGGCAGCGTTGAGCGACACCTCCAGGTGGCCGCCGACCACGGCTTCACGGCCATAGCCGACGTTGACATCATGGACGCCGACGGATATATGAGCATCCCGGTGAACGGCGGCGCACATCTCTCCGAGAACCTGGTGGGCGCGCACCTTTCGCGCTATGATTGGGTGGTGTCGCTCGCGCACTTCAAGGGGCACGCCATGGGAGGTTTCGGCGGGGCCGTCAAGAACTGCTCGATCGGCATCGCGTCGTCGGAGGGCAAGCTGCTCATCCACAGCGCGGGCGCGTCCACCACATCGTGGGGAAGCCCCGCGCAGGACGACTTTCTGGAGTCCATGGCCGAGGCGGCGAAGTCCGTGTCCGACTACCTGGGCGGGCGCATGCTTTATGTGAACGTGATGAACCGCCTGTCGGTTGACTGCGATTGCGACGCGCACCCGGCCGAGCCGGACATGGCCGACATCGGCATCCTGGCCTCGACCGATCCGGTGGCGCTCGACCGCGCGTGCGTGGATCTGGTGTACGCCGCGCCCGACGGCGCCTCGCTCGTGCGGCGCATGGAGTCGCGCAACGGGACCCGCACCTTGGCGCATGCCGAGGCGCTGGGTTTGGGAAGCCAGACGTACCGGCTGGTCGACCTTGATGTTTAGCAGACATGCGGCGAAGCGCCGCAGAAAGGAGAAGGGCATGAAGGTGCTCGTTGTGAAGGGAAGCCCGCACAAGCATGGCTCCTCGAACCTGCTGGCCGAGCGCTTCGAGGAGGGCGCGCGCGACGCAGGGCACGAGGTGGCCTCGTTCGATGCGGCGCACGCCGACATCCGTCCCTGCCTGGGGTGCGATGCATGCGGCATGTCCGGACAGTGCTGCCAAAAAGACGACATGACCGCCCTGCGCGACGCCATCTTGGACGCCGATGTGGTGGCGTTCGCCACGCCGCTGTACTACTTTGGGATGTCAGCGCAGCTCAAAACCGCCATCGACCGCTTCTACAGCTTCAACGGCACGCTCATGGGCAAGGGCCTGAAAACCGTGCTTTTGGCCGCTGCCTGGGATGACGCCGACTGGACCATGCGCGACTTGGCGGCGCACTACGCCACCATCTGCCGCTATCTGAATTTTCAGGACAGGGGCACGGTTTTGGGAACCGGCTGCGGCACCGTGCCGATGACGCGTCGCACAAGCTTCCCCCAGCAAGCTTACGACCTGGGACGCTCCCTGTGACCAGCCTCCCAATCACCGGCCTCTTCGGTCCCTTCGGCCCCGTGGCCCCTTGGCCTTTTGGCCGCCCAACTCGCTGACCCCGAACCCCTCAACCCTCCAACCCTTTAGCCCTGCACAATCACCTGAAAACGAAAGGACCCAACCATGACCGACTCCGTAAAAACCCTCGTCGCCTACTTCTCCGCAAGCGGCCAGACGGCGCGCCTGGCGCGCACCGTGGCCGATGCGACGGGAGGGCACCTGCACGAGATCATCCCGACCGAACACTACACAGCCGCCGACCTGGACTGGAACAACCCGAAAAGCCGCAGCAGCGTGGAAATGAACGACCACGCCTCGCGCCCGGCCGTCGAAAACCGCGTGGAAGGCATGGACGGCTACGACACCGTGTTCGTGGGCTTTCCCATCTGGTGGTACGTCGCGCCCACCATCGTGAGCACGTTTTTGGAGGGCTACGACCTCTCCGGCAAGACGATCATCCCCTTCGCCACCTCGGGCGGCTCGGGCATGGGCCGCACGGTGGACGCGCTGCGCCCAAGCGCCCCTAACGCGCGCTGGCTGTCCGGCACGGTGCTCTCCCCCGCCGCCCGCGAAGCCGAGGTGCGCCGCTGGATCGAAGGCCTGGGGCTGTAGCCCCCGCTGCGAACAGCCGAAAAGCCCAGCTCCTTAAGGCGCCCCGCCCGCAGCGCCCAGGCGGGACGCCTTTTGCGCCAGGTTTCTGGCAGCAATGCCCCCAGAAGCTCCCAACCCGACCTCGCTCAATCACGAAACCCAAACAACGACGGCATTCGCCCCGGAAGACCGGCGCCGCAACCCCAAGACCGCTTTTCGAGGCAAGGGCAAGCCACCCGCGCCGACCGCCATGCAAGATGATTCGCCATTTTTGGCCAAGTTCTTAAGTTATGAGTCGCAAGTTCCCGAGTTATGAGTCTTTCTTGCGGTTAAAGTATTAATGAGTTTCAGACATCTATTTTTTGATCTGGCATTTTCGAACACGACAAGAGAACCGTTCTCGACGAGCGCTCGAAACAGGGGGCGAAGATGACTCATAACTCAAGAACTTGTCCGTTTTCCCCGATTCATCTTGCACAGAGCCCCTCGCGGCGCAACCGCAAGCCGCCTGCGCCAACCTCCAAGGTATACTGGCACCCAACAAGAAACGAACGCGCGGAAGGAGGCGCCATGAAAACCGAACCGTATGTGGAGGCTGCGGAAGGGCCTGATGGCGAACCCATCCTCGCGCTCGTTGCGGGCGGGGCCTACCAGTCGGCAACCTACCTGGGAAAACGTCGCTTCGAACCGGTGTTTGCCTACCATCGCGCGTTCGACTGCATGTTCCAGGCCGGCATCGACGTGCGCGACGTGCTCATGCTGGGCGGCGGCGGGTACTCCTACCCCAAGCACTTCGCGATCGCGCACCCCGCCTGCCGCATGGACGTGGTGGAGGCCGATCCGGCCGTCACGTGCCTGGCGAAGGAGCGGTTCTTCTTGCAGGAAGTGCTCGATGGGCTTGACGACCCGGACCGGCTGCGCCTCATCACCGCCGAGGGGCGCGCCTACCTGGACAGCTGCCCCAAAACCTACGACGCGATAATCAACGACTGCTTCTCGGGCACCCGGCCCGCGCGCTCCCTCATGACTGTGGAAGCCGCCCGGGCCGTAGCGCGGTGCCTGGCGCCGGGCGGCCTCTACCTGGCCAACGCGGTGTCGGAGCGGGAGGGCTGCGACGTGAGCATCCTTTGCGCAGCCGCCTCCGCGCTCGCGCACGTCTTTGCGCACGTGCAGATGCTCCCCTGCTCCGACGAGGAGTTCTCGGCCGAGGACAACTACCTGCTGGCCGCTTCCAACCGCCCGTTCAACCTCCCCGGCGCCATCCCCTTCCCCGAGGAGCTTCGCGGATGCGCGCCGCACGACGAGCGCGCATCCGCACTCTAAGCCAGAGGCTGCAGGCTCTCCTCCAGCACGCGCCTGACCTTGCACTCTGGAGCTTACTCCAAGCCAAGCATCGCGCGCCATGCGAGGCGCCGCGCCCGGCAACCCGCGGAAGCCGCGAATCAGCGGACGGCGCGCCGCAGGCGCATGTGCAGCAGCGGCCAGGGGCGGCCGGCGTCGTCCACAGGCGAGCGCCCCTCCACGACGAAGCCCTCGTGCTCGTAGAAGCCGACCGCTTGCGGGTTCTGCTCGTTCACGTCGAGCGTCCGCGCGCCGAAGCGCTCCACCGCGTGCGCGAGCAGGGCGCTCCCCACCCCGCGCCCACGCGACTCGGGCGCCACGAACAGCATCTCCAGCTTGCCATCCTGCACGCCGGCGAACCCGATGGGCACGCCGTCCTCGCCGCGCGCCACCGCAAGCTCGGACACGCCCGCCACGCCCGGCCCCACCTCGGGGCGCAGGCCCGCCACGTCGTCTTCCGACAGAAAGCCGTGCGTCGCCCGCACCGAGCGCTCCCACACATCCACAAGGGCGGCCACCAGCTCGCCTGATCGCTCGGCAGGCGTTTCGACATGCATGGGATCTCCTTTCCGTCGCGCGGGCTTGCCGCCTCCCCATTCTACCCGACCGCGCGCCCTCCGGCCACCGACGCGCCCGGCCGGCCGATCCGCGACCGGTCATCGTCACGCCCCGGCGCGCGCCGCCTCCCGCTCGGCCGCGTCGAAGGCCCGCTCCAGGGCCCGGACGGCATGCGGCACGACGTCGCGCCCAACGCCCGCGTAGCTCATCACGAAAGACGGAGCGCCGCCCTCCCCGAAAGCCCCTACGCAACGCCCGGACCCTGCGGAAGCTTGCCGAAACGCCGAGAGCGGCGCCAGCGCCACCCCTTCGGCGCGAGCTGCGCGGACAAGGTCGGCCTCGGTTGCCGCAGAGTCCACGCGCAAAAGGAAATGAAGCCCGGCGTCGGCCCCTTCCACGCGCAGCCGGTCGCCCCACGGGCCGTCCGCCAGCGCCGCCAGCAGATGGTCGCGCAGCGTGCGGTAGTGGGTCCGCATGCGCCTGACATGGCGCTCGAAGTCACCCCCTTCGATGAACCGCGCAAGCGCCAACTGCTCCATGGACGACACCGTGCACGAGTAGAACCCCAGCTCGCTTTGGAAGCGGCGGGCCAGATGAGCGGGCAGCACCAGGTACCCCACGCGAAACGCCGGGCCCATGCTGCGCGCGAACGTGTTGGCGTAGATGACGCGCTCGGAAGCGTCGATGCTTTGCATGGAGGGGATGGGCCTGCCGGCCAAGCGGAACTCGCAGTCGTAGTCATCCTCCACCACGTAGCGGTCCGTAGCGTCGTTCGCCCAGCCCAAAAGCTCGTAGCGACGGCTGACGGACGTGACCAGCCCTGTGGGGAACTGATGCGAGGGCACAAGGTGCGCCACGCTTGCGCCCGACGACCTCAGAGCCGCCATGCCGATGCCCGCGCCGTCGAGCGGCACATGCGAAAGCCCCACGTCGTTCGCCCGGTAGATGCTGGTCAGGCGCGGATAGCCGGGGTCTTCCACCGCGAAGCGCCGCCCCCTGCCCAAAAGCTGCACCAGCAGGTTGTACAGCGTCTGCGCGCCCGCCCCCACCACGATGCACGCGGGGTCGGCCTCCATTCCGCGAAACGACCGCAGATGAGCGGCCAGCGCCTCGCGCAGCCGAACGGACCCCATGGAGGGCGACTCGCACAGAAGCGCCCGCTCCGGTTCGTGCGAGAGCACATCGCGCATGGCGCGCGCCCACGCGCGGTAGGGAAACAGCTCGGCAGCCACCTCCCCGCCCGTGAAATCGGCCAGAAGCGGTTTTTCGGCGGAGGCGGCCGGGGGCCAGGCGGAGCCGTGCGCAACCCCGGCCGCAACGGGGCCGCGTACGGCCGGGGCCGCGACCGGCGCGCTGCGGCACGGGCGCGTCGCCGGGCGATCCACGGGGTTCGCGAAGAACCCGCGCCTCGGCTTCGCGCTCACATACCCCTCGGCCACCAGCTGGCCGTACGCCCCCTCCACTGTGACCAGGCTCACGCCGAGGTGCTCGGCAAGGGCGCGCTTGGAGGGCAGCCTCTCGCCGGCGGGAATGGCGCCCGACTCGATGTCCTCCTTGATGCGGCGGTACAGATACCCGTACAGGCTCTCTTCACCTCGGTCGCCAAGCGAGTACGTGAGCACGCCGCCCTCCCTTCTGGCCCTATCTGACCCTATCAAATTACCTTGATTTGGACATACTAGCATAGCCAGAAATACCCTACCCTCGAACGGAAACGAAACCTTCAGAATCGCCGCCGCCCCTCTGCGGCGAAGGAAAGGAAGCCCCCATGACAGCACCCGACACCGCGCAGGACCGCCGCCTGCTCAACCGCTCGCTCGCCCAGATGCTCAAAGGCGGCGTCATCATGGACGTGACCACCCCCGAGCAGGCGCGCATCGCCGAGGACGCGGGCGCGTGCGCCGTCATGGCGCTCGAGCGCATCCCCGCCGACATCCGCGCGGCCGGCGGCGTGTCGCGCATGAGCGACCCCGCCATGATCAGGGGCATCCAAGAGGCCGTGAGCATCCCCGTCATGGCGAAGTGCCGCATCGGGCACTTCGCGGAGGCGCAGATCCTCCAGGCCATCGGCATCGACTACGTGGACGAGAGCGAGGTGCTCTCCCCCGCCGACGACGTGCACCACATCGACAAGAACGCGTTCGCCGTGCCGTTCGTGTGCGGCGCGCGCGATTTGGGCGAGGCGCTGCGCCGCATTGCGGAGGGCGCCACGATGATCCGCACGAAAGGCGAGCCGGGCACGGGCGACATCGTGCAGGCCGTGCGCCACATGCGCCTGATCACGAGCCAGATCCGCGCCGTGGCCGGCATGGCCGACGACGAGCTGTACGAGGAGGCGAAGCGCCTGCAGGTGCCCGTGGAGCTGCTGCGCGAGGTGCACGAGGCGGGGGCGCTTCCCGTGGTGAACTTCGCGGCCGGCGGCGTGGCCACCCCGGCCGACGCCGCCCTCATGATGCAGCTGGGCGCCGAGGGCGTGTTCGTGGGCTCGGGCATCTTCAAGTCGGGCGACCCGGCCAAGCGCGCGCGGGCCATCGTGCAGGCCGTGACGAACTACGACGACGCCGAAATGCTGGCGGCGCTCTCCGAGGACTTGGGCGAGGCCATGGTGGGCATCAACGAGCACGAGATCGACGTGCTCATGGCCGAGCGCGGAAAGTAGGCGCGCCATGACGTGCGGAAAACCGGCGGCGCACGCATGCGCAATCGCAGGCAAGGATGCGAAAACGGGCATTTTGGCGGACGCCGGCGCAACATCGGAGCAGCTTCGCCCGGCCATCGGCGATGCCGCTCCCAAACAAAACCGCAGCGCCGCCGCCGAAACGCGCCCGCCCCGCCGCCCCGTCGTCGCCGTGCTCGCGCTCCAGGGTGCCTTCGCCGAGCACGAGCGCAAGCTGGCGCAAGCGGGCGCGGACTGCGTCGAGCTGCGCCAGCGCGCCGATCTGAAGCGGCCCTTCGACGCGCTCGTGCTCCCCGGCGGCGAAAGCACCGCGCAGGGCAAGCTGCTGCGCGACCTGGGCATGCTCGAGCCTCTGCGCGAGCGCATCATCGGCGGCCTGCCCGTGCTGGCCACCTGCGCCGGCATGATCCTTCTGGCCGAGCGCATCGCGCAGGGCGACGGGCCGCACCTGGCCACCGTCCCCATGACCGTGCGCCGCAACGCCTACGGACGGCAGCTCGAAAGCTTCCGCGCCGAAGGCGAGCTGACAGGCGTCGGGCGCGTGCCCATGACGTTCATCCGCGCGCCGTACGTGGAAAAGGCGGGGCCGGGCACCGAGGTGCTCGCGCGGGTGGACGGCCGCATAGTGGCGGTGCGCTGCGGCGCCCAGTGGGCGCTCGCCTTCCACCCCGAACTCGACGCCGGCTGCGCCGTCCACGCCGCGTTCCTGAGCGCCGCGCTCCGCCCAGCCTAGCGCGGGGGCGCCGCCCGGCCCCATGCGGGGTGCGCCCGGCCAGGCGCACCCCGCCCGCGCCCTCACTCCCTGACGATCACGCCGAGCCTGCGCGCAATACCGGCCGCCTGGTACAGGTCCATGGCGCATCCGCGCAGCTCGCCCATGGAATCGGACAGCACGATGCCCTCCAGTCGGCACGAGGTGAAATCCACCCCGTCCAAACCCATGCGGAAAAAGCTCGTCTCCGTGAAACGCGCATCGGCGAAAGCTGTGCGCTTCTGACGGGCCTCGGCGAAGTCGGCGTACGAGAAATCCGTCGCCGTCGCCCGAAAGTCCTCCAAACGCGCCCTTTCGAACGACGCGTACGCGAAGGAGGAGTCGCCCGCCTCCACGCGCGCCAGAACCGCCCGGCCGAAATCGGCCCCCGCGAACTTGCACAACAAGAAAGCGCAGCGGTTGAAGTTGGCCTCCGAAAACGAGCTGTTCGAGAAATCGCAGTTCGCAAACGCCACGTCGGAGAACGCGGCGCGATCGAAGGAGCATCCCGCAAACGAGCAACCCTCCACGCGGGACCCCGACAGCTCGAGCAGCCCGAAGCCCTCCCCGAAGCACGCGTCCCCCGAAAGCAGCACATGGGCGACCTGAAGGTCCCCATCGGCCTGCTCCACCCAGCGAGCCAGGCTTCCCACCTGCGAAAGCTCCCCGGGAATGGAGGGGTTGGCGGGACGGGGAGGGCGGGATTCCTCGCGTGCGGCCATGTCCGTCCTCCCTCCTTCGCATCGGTTTCGACCCTTTGGCCATTGTAGCGCACGCCTCGCCGCAATCGTAAGGAACCCGCAAGGAAGGAAGAAGCCGCGCGCAAGACAGGCCCCCTAGACTGGAAGGCGCGCCGCGCCGGAAGGGACGCGGCGGAACACGCAGAACAGAGAGGAGATGCGCATGAGCAGCCGAGCGAAAAGGCTTGTCGGGCTGGGAGCGGCGGCCCTCGCCCTGGCCGTTTTGGCCGCGCTCGCCGGATGGGCGCTCTACGGAGAGCCCGGCCACGTCTACGTCCGGATAGACAACGCCCGCGCAACCGCCATCGAGCCGCGCGCCGGCATGGAGCACGAGTACCGCCTGGACGGCTTCTCGGCCGACGGAGCCCCGACGGAGGCGACGTTTCAAACGGAACGCGTGCTGCGCGAGGGAGCCTACCTCGACCTGGAGACGAAGCCCTTGCGCGGCGTGGTGGGCTGGGAGGAGGTACCCTTCGACGAGCTTCCCGCCCCCGTGAGGGAGAAGATGGGGCAAGGCGTGTGAGGGAGCCGCGGGCAAGCCGCAGGCCCTCTCGGCAGGCCCGCGCCCCTCGCAAGCCCCCACAGAAACATCGCAGCCGATTTGCGCGACACGGGGCAGCGCTTGTTGTACAATACCTCCGCGCGGAAAAGCGTGCCAGCGTGACGCAACGGTAGCGTAGCAGTTTTGTAAACTGCCTGTTGCAGGTTCGAATCCTGTCGCTGGCTCCACGAAGCGCCCGGGCCGTCGGATCACCCGACGGCCCTTTTTTGTCTCAAGAGGGCCTCTCGCTCGGTTGGTGGTGCCTGTTCCGCCGGCCGAGAGAGAGGGCACACCTCCGTGGTTGAAAAGCCC
>NZ_CBDTNW010000061.1:0-35637 GCF_965361815.1 Rubneribacter sp. | reverse complement strand
ACAACGCCGGCGCACAGGCGGCCCAACACGCCGGGGCGTAGGCCGAGCCGCCTCGGATCCAAGCTGCCCCTAATCCGGTCCGCCGGGCTTCGCGCCCGCAGAACCCTCCCCGCCCACGCCCGCACCTTCTCTGCGGGTCTCGGCCACTTTGTCGAGCAGCTCCTGCTTGGAATGGACCTGCGCCTTGCGGTAGACGGCCCTCGTGTAGTTCCTGATGGTGTTTTCCGAATAGCTGAGCGCCCGGGCGATGAAGGCGCGGCTGCGTCCTTGCGCGATGAGCGACACGATGGCCTCTTCGGTTTCGCTCAGGCCGAACCGCCGCGCGAACATCGCCACCGGGCTTGCGGGGCCTCGCCCGCCCGCGTCCGCCTCCGCGCTCCCCGCCGCACGCCCCGGCTGCGCACCCGCAGCCGCCTCCGCGCCCTCCGCCGCGCTCCCCGGCTGCGCGCCCGTTTCCAACCGAGCCACCCCCGTCGCTTCGGACGCGCTGCGGCACAGTTCGAACCCGACCTGCCGATCCCCCATGAAGCGCGGGCGCATGATGAGCGTCGCCTCCATCAAAGCCACCATTGCCATGGCTATGAGCAGCCACAATCCGTGCTCGAGCGCGGGTCCCACCGCGTACACCATGATGCGCCCCGCAGCCATGCACAAAAGCGAGCCGCCGTATGCCGCCGCGTACACTATCGTCGTGGGTTGGCGCACATGGCGCCCAATGCAGTAAGAGAAGAACACAAGGGGAATGTAGAAGCAGGTCACCGCGTTGGTGAGCAGAAACGCGCTCGCTTCCTCGGAGCCGGCCTGTCCGCTCATGAGAAAGCAGATGCTCGCCATCATGAGCGCGTTCTGGAACAGCCAGTACCCCGAAAGTCGAAACGAGCGCCCGCGCACCAGCACAAGCCACACGACAAGCGCGACCAACGCCACGACCAGCACCTGGTGAATCGAGCGCACCGCCTGCGACAGCTCGCGCTCGCGCCCGTCGGGATACCCCAGCGCCATGCCCAGCAAAAGCGCGTACAGGAAAAACGCTGCCAGCACCTGCGCCACGCCGCGCCGCAACGGATCCCGCTCGTACAACGCGTCCGCGCCCGGAGCCTTGCCCGCGCTTTCCTCCCCGGCATGCCCGCGCTCGTCGAGCCGCGCCATGGCCTGCCAGTAGGCGTACACCGACAAGGCTGGCACGAACAGGTTGACCATGCCCGAGACGGCCGGGTCCAAATACCCCATCGCAAGCGACAGCGCGCACGAAAGCGCCAACCCGCCCGCCGCGTAGAGAAACGCCTCGCCGGGCTTGAGCCTTTCAAGGAAGAACACCCAGATGACCTCGCCCCCGACAAGCCCCACGCCGCCCACCACCACGCGCAGTGCCTCGAAATCGGCCGTGTTGAAGAAAAGGTCGATCAGGTACAGCAGGCTTGAGGCCGTCATCAGCACGAAGCCCGACCACACGAACACGCCCCGCGTTATCCGCGAAAAGCCGGCTCGGTGCACGAGCACTGCGAGCAGGACCATGACGGCCACGCGGGCGATGTTCGCGCCCACCGTCACCATGCCCATGTCCGCGGAGAAATGCAGGTTGTAGAAGTTGAACTGGTACCAAAGGCGATAAAGCCCAATCCCGAAGAAGGCAAGGCTCAAACCGGGCAGGAACGTCGCCTTGAACGCCGTGAGCGAGCCAGTGTGAAGATAGCGGTCAGCAGCCGGAACGCATCCAGCACCCCCCCCCGCCACTTTTCCTTCCTCGCGCTTCATACCCGAATTGTACCATAGCCCGCATTCCCTGACCCGCACGCCCAACGCAACCGAACGCCCTAGCGTGACAGGAGGACCGTGACAGGAGGACGGGGATAACCTCACATTGGGGCACATCCCGGTGTGACGTCATCCCCTTCCTCCTGTCACGAACGGAAGCGCACCTATTCCCCCAGTTTCTCGGCGGCTTCGAGCCAGGCTTCTTCCAGCTCGTCCATCTGGGATTGCAGCTCGTCGATGCGCGCCTGGGCCTCGCCGAGGGCGGCGAAGTCGGTGGGATCGACGGCGGCCATCTGGGCCCGCACGTCCTCCATCTTGCCGCGCAGCGTTTCCATTTTGCGCTCGTTGGAGGCCATGAGCTTGCGCAACGCCCGCTGCTCCCCGCCCGAAAGCCTTTCCCTCCCCTCTTCACCATTTGCGGATGTCGGATGAACGTCCGCACCATCAACGGGGGGCTGGGCGCCGCCCAACCCTCCCCCCGCGAGCGCGTCTCGCTCGTCCGCCATTCGCAGGTACTCCTCCACGCCGCCCGGCAAATGCCGCACCTTCCCGTCGATGAGGGCGAACTGGTGGTCGGTCACGCGCTCCATGAGGTAGCGGTCGTGCGTGACCAAAAGCAGCGTGCCCGGCCAGCCGTCGAGCAGCTCCTCCATCGCAGCCAGCATGTCGGTGTCCAGATCGTTGCCCGGCTCGTCCAAGATGAGCACGTTGGGCTCGTCCAGCAGGATGAGCATGAGTGCAAGCCGGCGCTTCTGCCCGCCCGACAGGTCGCACACCGGTTCGTTGAGGTCGGCGCGCGAGAACCCCAGCTTCTCAAGCAGCTGCGCGGGCGTCGTCTCCTTGCCGTCCAGCATGGTGCGGCGGCTGTAGCGGCCGATCACCTGGCGCACGCGATCGTTACCGAAAGCGGCCAAGTTGTCCAGATGCTGCGACAGCACGGCGAAGCGCACGGTCTGGCCGATCTTCACGCGCCCCGCGCTCACGCGCTGCACGCCCTGGATGACGCGCAGAAGCGTGGTCTTGCCCGCACCGTTCTCGCCGACGATGCCGTAGCGATCGCCGGGGCCGATGATCCACTCCACATCGTCCAGCACCGTGCGGGCCGATCCGCCCTCGCCTTCGAACCGCACGCTCACGTGCTCAAGGTCCACCACCTGCTTGCCCAAACGCGCCATGGCCATGCGCTTGAGGGCCAGCTCGTCGCGCAAGGGCGGCACGTCGGCGATAAGCGCCTGGGCGGCGGCCACGTGGAACTTCGGCTTCGTCGCCCGCGCCCGCGCCCCGCGCGAAAGCCACGCCAGCTCGCGGCGCAGGGCGTTTTGGCGCTTCTGCTCCGCGAGTGCCGCCCGCCGGTCGCGCTCGACGCGCTGCATGATGTAGGCCGAAAATCCGCCTTCGAACGGCTCGACCACGCGGTCGTGCACCTCCCACATGCGCAAACACACCTCGTCAAGGAACCAACGGTCGTGCGTGACCACCAAAAGCGCGCCCGCGTCCCGCCTCCACCGGCCCTTCAGGTGCTCGGCCAGCCACGCGATGGCGCGCACGTCCAAATGGTTCGTGGGTTCGTCCAACGCGAGCACGTCCCAGTCGCCCACCAGCAGTCGCGCCAAATCCACGCGCCGCCGCTGCCCGCCCGAAAGCGTGTCCACCCGCGCGTCCCACGGAATGTCGCGTGTCAGGCCGGCGATGATGTCGCGAATGCGCGCGTCGCCCGCCCACTCGTGCTCGGGCCGCTCGCCCACGATGGCCTTGCCCGCGGCGTCCCCGTCGCGCAGTTCATCGACCTGCCCCAGCACGCCCACGCGCACGGTGCCGTTTCTCAGCACGCGGCCTTCGTCGGGATCCAACCTGCCCGCCAGCAGGTTGAGCAGCGTGGACTTCCCGTCGCCGTTGCGTCCCACAATGCCGATGCGGTCGCCCTCGTCAACACCCAGCGACACGCTTTCGAACACCGTTTTGGTGGGAAAGTCCACCCGCACCTTCTCGCACCCCAGCAGAAACGCCATGCCGCTCCGTCCGTCGTCGCCATCGTTCGCAGGCGATTATAGCGCACGGCGGGCTTGCGCTTCATCCCCGGCACGCGCGGCAAGGCACGAAACGCCCTCTGCCGCTGTCGCAGAAACGTCGGAGGTTCGGCCGAGAAGGCAGTCGCTCCCTGCCAAACCGCCGCTGGCACGGGCTGCGCGAAGCGGCGCGCAGGACCCTGCGCCCGCAGGTTGGCCACAAACCGCGCCCTGTGGCACGCGCGGGGCCGCCTTCCCGCCCTCCGTGCCCCTCGCATCTGGAGAAACACCAGGTCGCGGGAATTGCGCGATCCGCCAACCCGCCGAATCAGCCGCTCGGAGTGCCACAGGGCGCGGTTTGCGACCAACCTGCGGGCGGCCCTTCGCCGCACCGCTGGCGGCGGGGGCCGCATCAACGCCGTCCAACGTGGAGGCGGGCGACCCCGCCTCCACCCCCGCCGAAACGGGCGTCACATCCTACAAGGGCAGATCACGCTTGCAAAACCGCACGGCACCCGCTACGTAGGCCACGGCGGCAACGCCCGCAAGCGCGCACAGCTTCCACGCGAAAGCGTAGTCCACGGCAGCCGTCCCCACGGTGGCCAACGCATCGGTGTCGTACAAACCCACGAGCGTCAGGTTGTTGAACACCCCCAGCGCCTCCACGCCCATGCCGATGTCCACTAAATTGGGCGAGCCGAAAATCCCCAGAAGCGACGCCAGGAAAAACCACACCGCCAAGCCGCCGCCGAATGCAAGGGAGGCCCCGGAGCGGTTGAACACGCAGCTGCCGAAATAGCACAGCCCCGCCACAGCCTCCACCAGGAGGTACATCCCCACGTACAGAGCCAAGATGCCCGCCGCGTTCGTTTCCGGATACAGCGCGTTGGTGGAGGCGATGCGCGCAACGCACGCAATGGCGCACAGCACCAGCGGCACCACCAGCATAAAGAGCATCTGAGTGAAAGCCACGGCGCGGCGCTTCGTGGGCGTGGACAGCAGATACGCCATCGAGCCGCGATCCACCTTGTCCACCACCAGCGAATTCGCCAACAGCACCACCAGCAGGAACACGGGCAAAAGCCCCGTCCCGGTGAAGTACATGGAGTTGAGCAGCGCGTCGGGGTCCATCTCCTCCATGGTGTCCATGAGGCCCATGTCCACGCCGGCAATGCCCAGCATGGTGTCCATCATGGTTTCCAGATCAAGCTCGTCGCCGCTGAACACGCCGGTGCTTTGGGCCAGGGCGTAGGCGTACTCGAACTGCCGCACGTAATCGTCAAGCGGCACGTCGGAACGCCCCAGATCGTCGATAGCCTCTTGGAAGCCCTGCACGCTCAAATCCTCGCCTATGCTCTGGGACAGCAGGTTAAACGCCTGCTCGTACGCGTCGCGATCGCCTCCTTGGGCGAAATCCCCATAGGAAAGGTTCGCCTGGGTCATCGCGTCGTAGGCCGCAAGCGCCCCCAGGTACACGTAGAACTCCTCCTGCTCCTCGCTGTAGTCCTCGCTCCCTCCCGCCGTGGCGGACATCATGCTGCCGGCAAAGTTCATGACCACGCACATCAGCACCATGATAACGGCGATGACCAGGCACAGCGCCCAATTCGCCTTCAAGTTTTGCCCAAAGAGCGGCCCGGAGAACACGCCCGTCACCTTGCCCGTTTCCCGCGTCTGTCCCATGCTATTCCGCTCCTTGATCGTATGCCTGCAAGAAGATGTCCTCCAACGTGGCCCGCCGCTCCGAAAGCGCCGTCAGGCCGCAGCCATCAAGCGCCTGAAACAGCTCCGCGGTCTGAGATGCCTGCACCGCCACCTGGCGCGTCACCTGGCCGGTCGGCTGCGCATCCGACGGTCGCCCGCCCAATGGCTGCGCCTCTGACGACCGCGCACCCGAAAACCGCCCGCCCGGAAAACGGCGGTCGAACTCCTCCGCCTGCCAAGCGGTGGCGAACTCAAGCGCGTAGCGCCGCGTCTGGCTGCGGCGTAACTCGTCCAAATCCACCACGCCGATGACGCGCCCGTCCCTGATCATGGCCACGCGGTCGCACACCTCCTCCATCTCCTCGAAGATGTGGCTGGACATGAACACCGTGTGCCCGGCTTCCTTTTCCGCGCGCACCAGGTCCAAAAACGCATCGCGCATAAGGGGGTCCAGACCCGTGGTGGGCTCGTCCAAGATCAGCACGTCGCGCCGGGCCATGAGCGCCGCCGCGATGGCTGTTTTCTGCTTCATGCCCTTGCTCATGCGCTTCAGATTGGCGGTGGGGTCAAGCTGCAGCGCCTCTATCACGCGGTTCATGTAGGAAAAGTCGGTCACGCCCAGGTGGCGGGCCTGCGACTTCAAAAACTCCACGCCGGTGCGCAGGTCGGGAAACGCCACTTCGCCGGGGATGTAGCTCACTGCGAGCATGTTGTGCGCTGCGTGCGTCCAGCAGTCGCTGCCGCACAGTTCAGCGGTGCCGGCGGTGGGCTTGATAAAGCCCATGAGCGCGCGGATGGTGGTGGTTTTGCCCGAGCCGTTGGTGCCCACGTAGCCGAACACCTCGCCTTTGCGCACCTCCAGGTCAACGTCGAAGATGCCGCGGTCGCAGCCGTAGTCTTTGGTGAGCCCTTTCGTGCGGATGACCGCATCGTCGGACGCGCAGACGGAAGCCGCGCTTGTGGGGTCCAGCGCGCAGGCGGGAGCCGCGCTCGCAAGGCCCAGCGGGCGCGCGGGAGTCAAACCGCTCATGAGGCCACCCCCTCAAACCGCTTGTCCTCTTTGTAGAACTGCATGAAGTAGTCCTCCAGCGTGAAAGGTATCTCCTGGAAATCGTAGGGTTTGAGCGCCGCCAGGTCGCGTGCGAAAGATCCCACTTCCTCGGGCAGCACGCGCACGCGCACCGAACGGGCCTTCGCACTGGACGACGCCACCGCATACCCGCGCTCAAAAAACGCCGCAAACGACGCGTCGTCGGCGAAGGTCACCTTGAAGATGGAGCCGCTTTCGCGTTTGAGCTGCACCGGGTCGAAATGCGCCGCCAAGCGCCCGTCTTTGATGATGGCGATGCGGTCGCAGGTTGCGTCCACCTCGTGAAAGATGTGCGAGGAGAGGAAGATGGTCTTGCCGCGCGCCTTCTCCTCGCGGATGTAGGCGATGAACGCCCGCTGCATGATGGGGTCAAGGCCGCTGGTGGGTTCGTCGAGCACCAGCACGTCGGGGTCGTGCATGAAGGCGACCACCACCGCGAGCTTGCGTTTCGTTCCCAAGCTCATGGACTTCGTGTCCACATGCGGATCCAGCTCGAAGCGCTCCAGCAGCCGGTCGCAGTGCTCCAGGGAGTCCATGCGCCGCATGCGGGCCATCATGCGCAAAAACGCCGATCCAGTCATGCCCTCGGGCAGCGCGATCTCGCCCGGCAGATAGCCGATGGACGCCTGCAAAGCGGCGGCGTTTCGCCAGCAATCCAGCCCGCGCACCCGGGCGCGCCCGGCATCGGGGTGGGAAAACCCCATGAGGTGACGGATGAGCGTGGTTTTGCCTGCGCCGTTAGGACCCAGGAAACCGAAGCATTCCCCCTGATCAACCTTCAAGCTGACATCGAATACGCCGCGGCCGTGGCCGTAGTCCTTGGTCAGGCTATCGACTTCTATAACGGCCAAGGGGCCTCCTTTCGCTCGTGCGCACCCTCGAAAGCGCAGACGCAACGCGAACGCCATGCGCGGATACCCTCGCAACGCGGAACATCATGCGCGGCAGACACCCTTGCAACGCGAAACGCCATGCGCGGCAGACGCCTTCTCGCTTGCGCGCCCCTGCGGGCGCGGGCGCGGAATGCTTGTGCGGATCCACCCATTATCAGCACGCGTTCGCTAGAATAAAAGAACATAAACGGACAGTCTGACCCATTTTCAGCGCAGGAGAAACCATGGCCCGCCCCCGCAAGGACAGCGACGACCCCTCCGCCAAAGAGCGCATGATGCAGGCGTTCTGGGAAGTGCTCGAAGAAAAGCCCTACGCGCAGATGACCGTGTCCGACATAGCGCGCGCGGCGAACGTGCGACGAAACACCTTCTACTACCATTACGCGAACGTCGGAGAACTGGCCGAGCAAGCGATCCGGCAGTACATTCCGCTTGCCGTCCAGAACATCAACGTTATGCGCTCAGGTGGCCCGGACAGCCACTTCCCGCCCCTCTTCCCGCCCGATGCCCAGGGAAAGATCGCGCTGATAGCAGGGCCTCATGGCGCCATGGACCTGCTCAACATCGTGAAGAACATCGCCTGGGATCTGTGGGTGAGCGAATTCGGCGTCGACGAGTCCAAGCGTCCCCTGTTCGAATACGCTATCAGCGGCATGATGGCCGCCAGCTCGTACCTGATGCGCTTCGCTCCCGAGCAAAGAGCCGCATTGCTTGCGAACAGCGATCTGCCGGCCATCATGTCCGCAACCCTTCGGCAGATCTCCCCGACCATCCCCTCCTCGCCTACGCAAACAGCGCAAGAGCCGCCACGAACGCCGCCGACGCCAGCACGCTGCCGGCCATGATGGCCCATGCGGCAGGGCGCGCCCAGTTGACCGTCCAGCCCACGCCGAAGCGCTCGGGCAGAAACAGGCTCGCGTCGTCGGGGTTGCAGTAGAACACGCCCAGCTTCCAATAGCGATCGTCGTCCACGAGCAGCTCGTCTGTCGCCTGCATGCGCTTGAACACGCGCGAGCCCGCCTGGCCGTACACCGCCGATATCACGAGGGAGCCTGCAACAAGGGGCAGCGTTGCCACCAACACGACGACGGCCGCCTGCCCAAGCGTGATCGCGCCCAAGGCCGAAAGCTCGAACGCCAGGCCCACGCACGTTGCCACAAGCACGCCAGACACCAGCAGAAACACGCTTTGAGCGCGCGCGAACAGGCCGTAGGCGAGCGCTGATGTGGCCGGGGCGCCCGGCTCGGACCACTTCTTCGACCGCAGGATGATCCAGTGGGAGAACGCGAAGCACGCGACTAAGAACAGCTGCACGATCACCGGAAACGCCACGACTCCCGGGCCTTTCGGCTCCCAGCGGTTCACCGTGCCGTCGAAATCCGCATGCAGGGGGATCAGGTCGGGCATATGCGGGTACGCCGCAATGCCGATTGCCGCCGTCACCAGGATGACCGGCACGTACAGCAGATTCCATTTGAGCGAGATGGCGCGCGGAACGGGCTGCTCGCCCACCACGGCCACCGCCTCCTGGGCCGCAGCCACCCACCCTTGCTCGCGCTTGTACGCCCTCGTGAGCGAGCGGTAGCGCAGCATGAGGGCGTAACCGCCAACGAGCAGCACAAGCTCGCCGCCTATCAGGACAACCATCACGCCAGCGCCGTTGCCCGCAAGCGTGCACGCGGCCCCCGCAATCGTGAACACCGCCGTCGCCAGCAAGACGGCGGCCGCATAGCGCCGTTTGAGCCGCTTGACGAACGGGTCTTGCTGCGCGGACGCGGGCACCGTGACGGCGAACACCTCGCCACGACGCATGAGGTAAGGGGTGATCGCCATGAGGACGCCGGTGAAGGGGACGAACAACGTTGTGATCAGCATCAGAAGCGTCAGGTCAAAGCCCTGCATCATAGGGCGCCTCCCATTGCCGCCTCGCACGGCGCGTCCGGTGCGGCGGCATCTTGAAACGCCGCCGCCGCGCGTTCGGCCCGCGCCTCCGAACGCTCGCCGGCGCCGTACGCCCGCGCGGCTTGGCGCTGCGCGCATTCAAGGAACTCGCCCCAACCGCCGCCGCGCGCACGATGCGCCAACGCCAGCTCGAACAGCTCGTCCTCCATCTTCGCCAGCTCCACCTGGGCGCGGTCGGCCCGGTCGGCCTCGCACGGGTCGGCGATGTAGGCGCCCGAGCGGCCGCGCATGAGCACGTAGCCCTCGTCGCGCAGCACGGCGTACGCCTTGTTCACCGTGTGCAGGTTGATGCCAAGGTCACTCGCCAGCGCACGCACCGAGGGCAGCGCCTGGCCCGGCACCAGCTCTCCCGTGGCAATGGCCGCGATGATCTGGCCGCGCAGCTGCAAGTACAGGGGCTCTTCGGATTTCTGGTCGATGCGGATGATCATGGGCGGTCCCTCCTTCGCGAACAGCTTAGTACATCGCAAGGTTTATGGCGAGCGCATCCAACGCTCACGCCGTCAAACCGCGTTTCGCCGCAATGCGGAACAGCGCCCACGAGGCCGCGGCCGCCGCAAGGCTCAGCGCAAGCCCCGCAATCGCGCCTGCAACGGCGGTGAGCGCCGCGCCCGCCGCCACGAACGCCATACCGCCCACGATGACGCCGAACACGGGCAGACCGCGCTTCACCGGCTCGTACACGGTGGTCCAGTCGTAACGCGGGCGCCGCGCGTCAAGAGCGAGGCCGCCGAACGCAGCCAGCAGGCTCGACGCCAGCGGCACCACGAACAGCGCTACGACGGACAGCGGATCGAGCGGCAGCGCGATGGCCAGCAGCGCGGCCGACACCGCCACCACGGGCACCGCGACCATCAGGTTGACGGCGGCTTTCGCACCCAGCACGGTGCTCGCCGGCACCGGCGCGGTCAGCATGAGCCAGCGCGCCGACCCCTCAAGCGACACCGACGCCGCCGTGGTGGACGAGATGACGCAGAAGAACGCGAGCGCCCAGGGAAGCAGCGCGCCGACGAAGGGCGCAAGCTCGGGCGGCAGCGCGTCCGGCGACATGAGGCCCGTCACGGTTCCCACCCACGCGGCCAAGGCCGCCACCAGCACCAACACGAACCCGATGCAGGAATTCATAAGATAGACGGGCGTGGCCGCCAAAAGGCGCGCCTCTTTGGCCACGAGCGCGCGAAACGGCGTGCCGGCCTTGAGGCCCGCAGCGCCCCGTTTGCCGTCGAACGAGAACGCACCGCTCGGACGCGACGACGCGAGCAGCGCGTTCACCGGCACGAACAGGCGCACCACCAACGCGAGCACCACGCCGGCCGTCGCAAGGTTCGCCGCAACGAAGGCGAAAAACCGCAGGAAGTCGCCCTGCACGATGCCGGCCGCCGCCCACGCCGCCGGCGGGAACACCGATGCGATCTGCGCGGTGAGCTGCGTGCCGAGCGCCGTCAGGGCGGCCAGGTCGTCGCTTTGCGATGAAAGCGCGATCGAACCGAACACCGCGGCGAGCGTCGCCGCCAATGTCAGCGCGATGACGACGATGTTCGCATGGCGGAAGCGCGCCGACACCGCGGCAATGAGCACGGCCAGCACAACGGCCACCGAAAGCGGCAGCAGCGGCGCCAGCACCACGGACAGAGCCATGCACAGCACGCCCGCCGCCGACACGCCCGCGCATCCCGCGTACACGGCGAACGCCGGCACCATAGCCAGCAGGCCGAACGCCAAGCTCATGGCGTACAGCGACGCAATGCGCGACAACACCACCGCAGCGGTGGAAACGGGCAGCGACATCACCAGGTCGTAGTCCTTGAAGCCGAACAGCATGCCGTTCGTCTTGAGAAACGCGGCCACAGCACCCGCCATCGCGCCCACGAGCACCGCAACGAGCGGGATGGCCTCGGACAGCCCGATCTGAACGAGCGCTTGCGCCACCTTGACCGAGTACGCCGCCGCGAACAGTACGATGGCCGCCACCGCCAACGCCCCAAGGCCCAGCGTGCGCTTGGCCTTCGCCGAATCGGCGTGCAGCGCTTTGTTGATGCCGAACAGGCCCAGCATCTGGATCTTCAACAAAAGGACGAACGCGCGCATGGCCGCCCCCTATCGCTCGCCGTGCGCAGCGCTGCGCACGGCGGAGGTCTTCGCGGCGGCGTCGTCGCGGTCGATCATGTCAAGGAACACGTCCTCCAAGCTCTCGTCGCCCACCACGTCGGCCACGGGGCCGCACGCGCGCAGCGTGCCCTGCTTGATGATGGCCACCTTGTTGCACAGCTTCTCCACCACTTCCGGCACGTGGCTGGAAAAGAACACGGCCGCACCGCGCCCGGCCAGTTCGCGCAGCATCTCCTTCACATGAAACGACGCTTCGGGGTCCAGCCCGACGAAAGGCTCGTCAAGCACGAGCAGCTGAGGGGAGTGCGCAAGCGCGCCGATGAGCACAAGCTTCTGGCGCATGCCGTGCGAGTACGAGGACACGAGGTCGCCGAGTGCGGGGGTGAGTCCCAGGCGGTCGGCGCACGCTTCAATGCGCGCACGGCGCACGTCGGCCGGCACCTCGAAAACGTCCGAGAGGTAGTCGAGGTACTGGATGCCCGTGAGGAACTCGTAGACGTCGGGGTTGTCGGGCACGTAGGCCGTGACGCGCTTGCACGCGATCGCGTCCGTTCTCACCGACTGCCCCGCAATGCGAATGTCGCCCGCATCGAACCCGGCCACGCCCACGATGGCGCGGATGAGCGTCGTCTTGCCGGCGCCGTTGTGACCCACGAAGCCGAAGATGTCGCCCGGCATCACGTCGAGGGAAACGCCGTCAACCGCGCGCTTCGCGCCGAACGTTTTGACAACGTCCCTCACCGCCAGAACAGGGGACGCCCCGCGCGGCGCGGCGGCGCGGCGATCGCCTTCCCTTTTGCCTCCCCTGCCGTTTTCCCTGACCTTCGCTGTGTTTCGCTCGCTCATCCTTGATCCTTTCGCCGTTGTCTGTTATATTTATGCTATAACAGATGGAACAAAGATGCAAGCGCTTCCCTGGAAGAGAGCTTGCGCAAGGCGAACGTGCGATGCCGAAACCGGATCATCGCTTCTAAAATACGCTTGCTGCACCTGAAGCGCGCTTCGAAGGCAGCGCTCCGCCGAAGAGCGCGCCAACCGCACGCGGCCCGCACGTCGCCCGTCGCACGAGAAAGGAGTCGCCGTCATGAGAAGAACCGCGCTGTTTTTGGCAATCACCTTCGCGCTCACGTGGGCGTACGAGTTCGGGGTGGTCTACCCCCTCGCCTCCGGAGCCTTCGATGGCATTCCGCCCGCAGCCGCGCAGCTGGCCATTGGGGCGGCCATGTTCTTCCCCGCCATCGGCGTGCTCATCACGCGGCTTGCCACGCGCGAGGGGTTCAAGAACAGCGTGGTCAAACCGCGCCGCTTCAAGGAATCAGCACCGTGGTTTCTGGTGGCATGGTTCGCGCCGGCGCTGCTGACCGTCTTGGGAGCGGCAGCGTACTTCCTGCTGTTCCCGCAGGATTTCGACCCCGGCATGAACGCGTTCGTCGCCGCCCAGGCGCAGGCGGCCGCAGCCGCGGGCGCAAAGCTGCCCGAGGAGGCGCTGCGCATGGCGCTCGTCGCGCAGCTGCCCGTAGCCATCCTTCTGGCTCCCGCGCTCAACATCCTCACAACGTTCGGCGAGGAGTGGGGCTGGCGCGGGTATTTGGTGCCCAAGGTGGCCGCGCGGATGCGCATTGTGCCCACGCTGCTGGTCACAGGCGTCATCTGGGGGCTTTGGCACGCTCCGCTCACTGCCATCGGGCACAACTACGGCATGGGCTACCCCGCCTGGCCCTTCGGCGGCATCGCCGCCATGTGCGCGTTCTGCATCGTGATGGGCGTCTTCCTCACCTACGTCACCGAGCGCACGGGCAGCTGCCTGGCCGCAGCCGTGGGGCACGGCGCTCTCAACGGCTTCGTGAGCGCGGCCGCGCTGTTCTCGGCAACGGGCGGCAACCCCTTCGTCGGACCGCTGCCCACGGGCATCATCGGCGGCATCGCCTTTATCGCCGTTGCCGCCCTCATGCTCTGGGACCTGCGCCGGCGCGAGAAAGCCGGCACCCTGCGCATGCCGCGAGCAGGCCTAGCCGACGGCATGACGAAGGCCGACCTCGCCCGAGATCCCGCCCGCGAAACGAAGCGCCCCGCCGCCTGACAGGCCCTCGCCGGGCTGGCCGTCCGCCGACGGCCCGCCCGCGCCTCTCGCGCCGCCCGCCGGGGACCGCCCGCAGGTTGGCCACAAACCGCGCCCTGTGGCACGCGCAGGACCTCCTTTCCGCCTTCCGCGCCCTCCGCATCCGGAGAAACCCCAGTTCGCAAGAATCGCATGGCCCGCCAACGCGCCGAATCGGCCGCCCGGAGTGCCATAGGGCGCTGTTTGTGGCCAACCTACGGACGCAAGGTCCTGCGCGGCCGCTCCGCGCGACCCGTGCCAGCGGCGGTTTGGCAGGGAGGCACACAGCACGCCGCCGCCCCTCTAGCGCACTTTCGCCACGACGAACGCAAGCATGACCAGCGCCATGACGGCGGAGAAACCGAATGCCGCCTGGTAGGCGAACGCCGGGTTCACCGCACCCGCCGTCGAAGCGCCCACCGCGGATATGGCAAGCACCATGGCCGACGTCCCCAGCGACGCGCACGCCTGGCGCACGGCGATGCAAAACGACGAGCCGTCGGCCACCAGGCGCCCTGGCAGCTGCGCGAGGCTCCATGACGTGAGCGGCCCCGTCAGCCCCGACACGCCCGCGGATCGCACGGCTTGGCACAGCATGGTCACCAGAAGCGGCGTGTCCGCATTCAGAAACGACATGAGCACCGCCCCTGTCGCCAAAAACGTGCCCGACACGAGCACGACCGGACGCACTCCCACGCGGTCGGTCAGCACGCCCGCCAACGGGGCAAGCAGAAGAGCCGACGCCGTGCCCGGCAGAAGCACCACGCCCGCGTCAAGCGCGGACCCGCCGCACAGCCCTTCCACGTACAACGGCACCACCAGCGTGATGCCCATGAACGAAGCCGCCAGCAGGTTCTGCGCCACGAATCCGGTTCGATACTGGCGCGACGCGAAAATCTCCATGCTCACAAGCGGTTCGGCCACGCGTTTTTGCCGTCGCACGAACAACGCGAGGAACAACGCCCCCAGCGCAAACGGCACCCAAACGAAGGGGCTTGCCACGGCAAAGCTGCTCGCCTCCGAAAACGCCAGCAAAAGCCCGCCGAACCCCAGCGTCGAAAGCGCGAGCGACCGCACGTCGAGCCGCGCGCTCGCGTCAAGCGCGGGCGCGGGCTTGATCGCCAGCGCAGCGGCCGCCGCAAGCGCCGCCATCACCGCAGCAAGCAGCACGAAGAAGCTGCGCCAGCCGAACGCGAAGTCCATGGCGCCACCGATGGTGGGTCCGATATTCGGCGCGGAGCCCATGGCGATGCTGGCCACGCCCATGGCCGTGGCCCGTCGGCCATGTGGGAAGCGCGTCATGGCGACGGTCTGCATGAGCGGCATGAGCATGCCCGTTGAAACAGCCTGGAGCACGCGCCCGACCAAAAGCACGCCGAAGTTCGGCGCAAGGAAATCCGCCGCCGCCCCCGCCAGGAAAAACCCCATGGCCAAGAACACATGCCGCCGGACCGAGAGCCGTCGCAAAAGAAACGTGACCGCGGGCACCGTCACACCCAGCATAAGCATGTAGCTGGTCGTGAGCCACTGCCCCAGAACCACGTCGAAGCCAAGATCGCCCATGATGTCGCCGATCATGGCGTTGACCGCCGTCTGCGAGAGGTTGCCCATGGCCGAAGCCAGCACCACAACGGCGAACAGCGCGTACACCGAGCCGCGTGCGTCGCGCGCGCTTTCCCGGCCCTCGCCCTTCATCGCCGCCTCCTCGCATTCGCCGCCGGCTCGTCTGTGTCTCCAGTATACCCCCGCCGACGGCCCGCCCGCACCCCTTATGCCGCTCGCACGGCGCGCAAGTTGGCCGTCGCGTCAGTTGAACGCCTGCTGGGTCTTCTCCAGCCCGACAGTCACCAGCGAGAGCGCAGCCTGAGCACCGCGGTCCACCGCATATGCGAAATCGTCGGCCGCGTCCTTCTTCGGCAGCGACAGCACCCAGTCCACCACGGGCATGCGCCCCGGCGGCCGTCCGATGCCCACGCGCACGCGGTGCCAGTCGCGCGTGCCCAGTTTGTCGCAGATGGAGCGCAGCCCGTTATGCCCCGCATGCCCGCCGCCGAACTTCACGCGCACGGTGCCGGGATCGATGTCAAGCTCGTCATGGACGACCACCAGGTGCGCCGCATCCACGCCATAGGCGTTCATGAGCTGCTTCACGGGGCCTCCCGACGTGTTCATGTAGCTTTGCGGCTTGGCCAGCACCAGGTCAACATCGCGGTACGCACCCTTGGCCGTAAGCGCGCCGCACTCCGTTTTCCAGTAGCGCGCGCCCACCTCCTCGCCGATGGCGTCCACCGCGTCGAACCCGGCGTTGTGCCGCGTGTGCGCGTATTCATCGCCCGGATTCCCCAGGCCCACAATTAGGTACATGTCGATGTTCCTCGCTTGCTTGCAAACGCGCCGAAGCACGCCTATAATACGGAGCGAAGGTGCCCCGCGCAACCGGGCAGCATCCTTCTTTAGGTGGAACCGGGCTCTCCGTGAACTGGTAGCCCGGTTTTTCCCTTTTCCAGACGCTGTTCGTCACCTCCTTCCCGCAAGCCGGCCCGCCACCGCCAAACTAGCGGCGCATGCCGATGCTCACGATACCGACCACAACCGATAGCAATGCGCAAACCGCAATGACCGTTTGTGCGTCCATGGCAGCCTCCTTTCCAGGATGCCGCCCGGATGCGACGAAGCACCGTCTGCATTCTAGCACGGATGCTGACAGGTTGAACCCAACGTCAGCGAGAGGGGCTGCGGCACCCGAGATTCGCAGGGATCGCGAAAGCGACGCGTACTTTTGATACGCGAGCTTCCGAAATCGCGCGAGCCTCGGGCGCCGCAGCCCCTCGCAGCGTCGGCAGGCCAGCGAGACTCTTTACTCGAACAGCGAGGCGACGGAGCCGTTGTTGTACACGTTGGTGATGGTCTTGGCGAACAGCGGACCCACAGAGAGCACCTTCACCTTGCCCGTCTGACGGTCGAGCGGCACGGGCACGGCGTTGGTGACCACCACCTCTTCGATGCAGGAGTTCTCGATGCGGTCGTACGCCGGACCGCTGAACAGGCCATGCGTAGCGCAGGCGAACACCTTCTCGGCCCCTTTGGCCTTGAGCGTGGTGGCCGCGGCCACCAGCGAGCCGGCCGTGTCTATCATGTCGTCGTTCAAGATGCAGATCTTGCCCGTCACGTCGCCGATGAGCGCCGTGATCTCGGCTTGGTTGTGCTTGGGACGGTCCTTGTGCATGATGGCGATGTCGCAGTCCAACATGGTGGAGAACTTCTTGGCGGCCTTCGCGCGGCCCACGTCGGGCGACACCACGCACAACCGCTCCTTGTCCCAGCCCATGCTCTCATAGTAATCCACGAAGATGGACATGGCGGTCATATGGTTCACCGGCAAATCGAAGAAGCCCTGGATGGCGTCTTGGTGCAGATCGATGGTGATGACGTTGTCCACGCCCGCCGCGCTCAGGAGGTCGGCCACGAGCTTGGCGGTGATAGGCTCGCGCGGAGCGGCCTTACGGTCTTGGCGCGCATACCCGTAATGACTGATCACAGCCGACACGTTGTGTGCCGAGGCACGCTTGGCGGCATCGGCCATGATGAGCAGCTCCATGAGAGCGTCGTTCACGTCATAGTCTGCGCCGGCGCACACCGACTGCACGAGGAACACCTCTTTGCCGCGCACGCTCTCCAAATAGCGCGCGTAGATCTCGCCGTTGGCGAACTTCTCAAGCTTCACGTTGCCCAGATCGACGCCCAGCTCTTTGGCTATCTCGTCGGCAAGCCCGGGATTGACCGACCCCGAGAACAGGGCCATGCTCTTCTGCACTTCCGTCATGTGCGCGCTCCTTCGCGTCGTCCTGCGGGCCGCCGCACCGCGCGACTGTCGCCTCGCCCTCACGGCCCTATTGTATCCGCAGGTGACCCGCGCGCACAGGGTCAACTTTCCCTTTTCCGCAGATTGCCCGCAGGAGTTGACCGTGCGGGAGAAGCGGGGTAGAATACGGGCCAGGTGGTCAGCCTCGGCAAAGGCGGCTACCCCACATCAGTTTTATGGACTGAGAGGAGCCGCTTACGCTTCGGGCGTGGCGGCTTTTCTCGTTATTCGCGCTTTCGCACTAACTCGATAACCGCCAGAATCACAAGGCAAAACGTCAAAAGTTCCTGCCATGTAACCATATGCTTACCTCCTCATGTTCAAGGGGTAGCACATGCCACCTGACCCGCAGGCACAACGATACCTCATGTCGTCACGGAGGTAAAGCATTTTTTGCTTTACGACATTTTATGCTATACTTTTCGTAAAGCATGAAAGGATGCCCTATGTCAACGGAAACAGCTCAGATCAACGCGCGCATCGACCGCGCGCTCAAAGAACGCGGGGATGCCGCACTTGAGCGCGCCGGATACTCGCCGTCGCAGGCAATACGCAAGCTGTGGGACTTTGCCGCACGCAACGCACATAGTCCGCACGTTATTCAGGCTTTTTTCGATACCAAAGACGAGGCAGAGGAGCGCGAGGCTGAGAAACGCAGGTCTGAGGAAGAGCGCAAAGCCGAGGAAGAGCGCGCACGCAGGAGGGAATTTGCAATCAAAGGCGCGAACATCGTAGCCGAAGCATACGAGCGATACGGAATTGAACCCTCAGATTGGGCAAAGAACGCATCGTACGAAGAGATGCGCGACTACGCCTTACTCGAACGTCTCCGAGAGCGGGGCCTTGATGGCTAGCCAGAAATTTTCTTTACTTGCCGACACAAATGTCTGGCTGGACTATTTTTTGCCCAAACGTCCAGACCATACTGAAGCGCTCTCTTTCATATCGTTCGTACGCGAGCACGACCACCTGCTGTTATATCCTGCAGCCATTGTCAAAGATGTGTTCTACCTCACCGCAAATACCTTCAAACGCGACATACACAGCAAGAACGGCACACTCACCGAGCACGATGCGGCAGTAGCAGCTGAAATCGCCTGGGGATGCGTGAACGCCATGCGCGAACAAGCTACAGCCGTAGGGGCCGACGAATCAGACTTATGGAAGGCATGCGTCCTCCGCAGCGTCCATGATGACCTTGAAGACAACCTCGTTGTCGCCGCCGCGCAGCGCGCGAACGCAACGTACCTGGTCACCAACGACGAGGCGCTCATCAAGCACACCCCCGTCGCCGCGCTCACGCCAAGCGACGCCCTCGCGCTGCTGCAAGCAACAACGTAGGCGAGAACGCAAACGCGAGCGAGGGGGCGAGGCGCTCACGCCGAAAGACGCCCTCGCGCTGCTTCGGACAGGACTCTCAAAGAAAAACGGGGCGACCGCGCCGCCCCGTTTTCTTCGTCCGCTCGCCTTACTCCCCCGCCTGCTGCGCGCGCTTCTTGGCGGCCCAGCCGGGAACCTCGCGCTGCTCGGGGCGCGTGAGGGCCAGCGCATCAGGCGCAACGTCTTTCGTAATGCACGATCCCGCACCCACGATGGCCCCCGCGCCTATGGCGACGGGCGCCACCATCATGGTGTCGCTGCCAATGAACGCGCCGTCGCCGATGGTGGTGGCGTGCTTTTTCTTGCCATCGTAGTTGCAGGTGATGGATCCGGCGCCGATGTTCACGTCCTCGCCGATGGTGGTGTCGCCAATGTAGGACAGATGCGGCACTTTCGAACCCTTGCCCACCGTGGACTTCTTGATCTCCACATGCGTGCCGGCCTTCGCGCCCTCGCACAAATGCGCTGCCGGACGCAAATACGCGCGCGGTCCGCAGGTGGCGCCATCGTCGATGCGCGCCTCCACGGCCACCGTCTCGTCCACGACACAGCCCCGCCCCACCACGGTGTCGGTGAGGCGCGAGTTCGGCCCGATCACGCTGTCCTCGCCTACCTGCGTGGCGCCCATGAGAAACGTCTGGGGCAAAAGCTCCACGTCTTGCGCCAGCTTGACGTCAGGGCCGATCCACACCTGGTCGGGGTCGGTCATGGTCACGCCCGCCGCCATGTGCGCGCAATTGATGCGGCGCTGCAAGTGCTTAGCCGCCTCTGCCAGCTGGATGCGCGAGTTCACGCCCAAGCACTCCGCAGCATCCTCGCAGGGAAGCGCCAGCACCGTCCGCCCCGCACGGCGGCAGATCTCCAGCACGTCGGTGAGGTAGAACTCGCCCTGGGCGTTGTCGTTGCCCACCTGCCGCAAAGCCTCGAACAGCGCGCGGGCGTCGAAGCAGTAGAAACCGGAGTTGCACTCGCGGATGGCAGCTTCCTCGGGCGCGGCGTCCTTCTGCTCCACGATGCGCGCCACCCCTCCCTGCTCATCGCGCACGATGCGCCCGTAGCCGAAGGGATCGTCCGGCTCCATCGTCAACACCACTGCGGCCGCGTCCGCCTCCTCGCGAACGCGTGTCAGCTCGGCGATGGTCCCCGCCGTGATGAGCGGGCAATCGCCGGAGAGCACCACCAGCGACCCGTCGAAGTCGGCCAGCGCTTCGGCGCACACGGCCACCGCGCCCGCCGTGCCGTTCTGCTCCTGCTGCACCACCACGTCCGTGTCGGCCTCCACCAGCGGAATCACCTGCTCGCGCGCATGCCCCACCACAGATGTCACACGCTCGACGCCGGCTTCGCGCGCCGCGTCCACCACCCAGCGGACAAGCGGCTTGCCCAAGATCTCATGGGCGACCTTCGGCTTCTTCGACTTCATGCGGGTGCCCGCACCCGCGGCCAGCACAATGGCAGCTGCCTGCATGTCACTCCTCCGTATCCGCGGCCCTTTGTCGTCCGGCGGCGGCATCCGACGAACCGTCGGGCTCCCCGCCGTCCGCGCCCTCGCCTTTTTGGCGGGCCTCTTCCTCCATCAGGCGCCACACCAGGCGCTCGAACGCATCGTCTTCCTCGGTGCGCGTGACGGCGCGCTCCACCGCCGCTTCGCCGTCCTCGCGCAAAAGCACGTCCAGCGCGCCCTCCAAAGGCGGCTCGCCCACTTTACGGAAGAACTCCTCCTGCACCTTCTCAACCAGATCGTAGCGGCCTTCGTCCTGCAGCACGCGCACCACCTCGGCGCGCACCGCCTCGCGCACGTCCCTCACGGAGCCGCCGCCCAGAAGGCCCGTCGGACCAAGGTCAACCCTGACCTCGAAGATGTTGCGCCGTCCCTTCGCCGCCTCAACACGCTTGCGCAGTTCATCGTCCATGCGCAGCAGCTCCTCGCTGGCGAGCACGTCGTTGCGGTCGGCCGTCTGCAGGTTGTTGCCGCTCTCGGCCACGGACAGGTACGCCACGCCGCTGCGATGCGCAGCCTTCGCCTGCAGGAACAAAAACAGAAAGCCCACGATGCCGGCCAGAAGCGATGCCGTGAGGATTCCCAACTTAGCCGTGGCCACGTGCATCTCGTCGGTGAACGCGAGGTTGGCCACGAAGATGGCCATGGTAAAGCCCACGCCGCCCAAGATGGACGCGCCCAACATGTGCAGCCAGTTCACGTTCTCCGGCAACGACGCGAGCTTGGTCTTCACAATGACGAGGCTCATGAGCATGATCCCGATCGGCTTACCCAGAAGAAGGCCCAGCATCACGCCGTAGAGCACCGGATCGGTCAGCATAGACCCCACATCTATACCCGTGAAGCTGACGTCGGCGTTCGTGAGGGCGAACAGCGGCAGGACGCCGAAGTACACCCACGGGTAAAGCTTGCGCTCCAAGCGCGTGGCCGGCGGCACCACCTGACGCGCCACCTGGGACAGCGCCGCCACCGTCTCCAGATAGTCGCCCTGGGCGATAACGGGCGTCTCGGGCCGGAACGTGTCGCGAGCCTCGCGCACCTTGTCGCCCGACCACGCGACGAACCCGCGCAGGTTCACGCGCGATCCCGACGGAATGGTGAACGCCAGCAGCACGCCGGCGATGGTGGAATGCACGCCCGACATGAACACGCAGTACCACAGCACGACACCCACCAGGATGTACGGAACCAGCGAGTAGATATGGCCGCGATTCATGGCCATGAGCGCCACCATGACGACCGCCGCGGCAGCCAGCCAGAACGGCGACGGGCTTTGGCCGTAGAAGATCGCGATCACCAGGATGGCTATGATGTCGTCGGCCACGGCGAGCGTGCTCAAAAACACGCGCACGCCGCTTGGCACGCGGTTACCCAGAAGCGCCAAAACGCCTAGCGCGAAAGCGATGTCGGTTGCGGTGGGCACGCCCCAACCGTGCGACGTCGCCGGGTTTCCCGCGTTGAACAGCGAGTAGATGACGATGGGAGCCAGCACGCCCCCTACGGCCGCCATGATGGGCAGCAGGGCTTGGCGGATGTTCGTGAGTTCGCCCACCGTCAGCTCGTACTTGACCTCCAAGCCCACCAGCAGGAAGAACACCGCCATGAAAATATCGTTGATGATGTGGGCCATCGACATGCTGGCATGCTGCTCGCCAAGCAAAAAGCCCACCTCGGTGTGCCAGAACTCCAAGAACGGCCCGTAAGCTCCCGAGTTCGCCACAACAAGCGCCACCACAGCCGCCAGCAGCATGACGCCGGCCGCTTTGGTGGAGGAATGGGTGAACTGGAGAAGCTTGCGATAGCGGGCTTGATGACCCTGGACTTCGCTGATGAAAATGCGCTGAGCGCCGTCGTTGTGCGTGTCGGCCATGTTCGTTCTGCCTCCCGGGTAGGTAATTTCTGCATTATCCCCCATTTTCGTCGCCCCCGTCCATCCCTCGCACGTTTTTAAACCGATTTCATACGCGCGGCAAAATGCCCGGGCAATTCGCAGGGTTTTGCGTTATCCTGTACCCATCAGCTTCGACGTGAGGAGTCGGCTTGGAGCGTGCGAGGAAGGCATACCGTGTCTGTCCGCATAGCCTGGGGCGCTGCTTGCAGTCGGGCTGTTTTTTATTCGCCACGAGGTAAGAGGTGATCGCCATGAGCATTACCGTCGCCGGACGCAAAATGCCTGTAACCGATGCACTGCGTCAGTACGCCGAGGAGAAGATCGGCAATTCCATGAAGGTCATGGACATCGACCCGCTGGTGGCCGAGGTCGTCCTGTTCGTCGAGAAGAACCCCGCCAACCCCCGCCCCGCCTGCTGCGAGGTGACGCTGCGCACGAAGGGCCACATCATCCGCGTGGAGGAGAGCGAGGAGGACATGTACGCGGCCATCGACGTGGCCGCCGCCAAGGTGGTCCGCCAGCTGCGCAAGTACAAGACGAAGGTCATCGACCGCAAGCTGCGCGCCGAGGACGAGACCATCCGCACGCAGACCGCCGGCGCCGAGCTGGACGTCGAAGGGCTCATGGAGGAGCTGTCCGCCGACGATGCGGTGGTGCGCGTGAAGGAGATCGCCTTCGAGCCGCTCACCGAGGAGGAGGCGCTCGTGAAGATAGATCTTCTGGGACATGACTTCTTCGCCTACACCGACCGCGACACCGGACTCGTGAACGTGCTGTACCGTCGCGACGACGGCGGCTACGGCTTGCTCAAGCAGACGGACTAGCCCGCAGAAGGCGTGAAGCCGACCAACGAAAAGCGGCCCCTCTCGCGAGGGGCCGCTTTTCGTTTTCGGGATGGGGCGGCGAAGCGAGGGAGCCTGTTCCGCCGCCCCATCGGCATTTCACCAGCATCTCCGAATCGGGAACCGCGGCTTGCGCAACGCCCGCCCAGTCCGCGCCCGAGACGCCTACCGCGAAAGCACGTTGCGCGCGGCAATGCGACCGAACACCATGCATTCCGCCAAGTTGCCGCCGCCTTGGTACTTGTATGTCCACACCGAGCCGAACTCGCCCGCGGAGTACAGACCGGGAATAGGCTGCCCGTCCACGTCGAGAATCTCGGCCTGCGCGCTGCGCACCGGACCACCGTCGGTGTTCAGCAACTCGGGCACGCATTTGACCGCGTAGAACGGCGCCGTGTCGATAGGTGTGAGCGTGTGGGCGGGACGATGAAACTGCGTGTCGTCGCCTGCGGCGCAGCATTCGTTCCACACTTGAACGGTACGCGTCAACTCCTCCGCGGGCACCCCCATCTGCGACGCAAGGTCCCAGATAGAGTCCGCCGCATAGCCGTAGCCGTCCGCCACCGGGTCGGCCAGCTGCTCGGCTGCCGTGGTGACGTTTTGGCTCATCATCGTGTTGCTGGTGGAATTCGCTCCCAAATACGCGCTGTTCGCAAGACCGTTTTGGTCGAACACGAACCAAGTGACCTCGGGCATGGGCACGTCCTCGTACGAGCCACCGTAGTTGCGCAAGCCGTGGCGACAACTGTAATGAAGCGTCTCGTCGGAACCGGGCTCGTACGCCTTCTCAAGCATGGTGGTGCCATCCCAGTCCATGTAGAACCTGCGTCCGTTCACGCCCACGGTGATGCCCTGCGCCTTCTTGAGCGTGCGGTACGCCGCCATCTCGGAGCCATTAAGCTTGATAGCGTTGGTCCACACGCCGGCGAACTTGTGCATGTGCCAGAAGTCGGCGCCTATGCGCTGGCAGATGCGGTGCCCGTCGCCGGTGTTGCACACGCCCGCCGCAGGGTGCGACAGGGGAAGCGAGAGATAATTCTGCTTCATGACATCGTCGTTTTCGAAACCGCCGCAGCACATGACCACGCCCTTGGCGGCTTTCGCGTACACGCTTTTGCCGCCCTTTTCGTACACGCCACCCAAAACGGCCTTGGTGTCTGGATCCTGCACGAGCGCCGTAAGCGCCGCGTCCGTGAGATGCGTCACCGCGTCGCCATGGGCTTTCACCACGGATTCCAAGAACTCCACCGGATGCGTCATGCCGTCTTCGTTGTCCTTGTTGAAACCCATGCAGATGTTCGCACGGGAGTGCTCGCACTCGCCCCATTCGTAGGTGGCCGCCAGCGTTTCGGCTTCGTACTGGAACAGGTCATCCTCGGGGCATCCCAGTCCGTAGAGCCACTGCCTGTTCTCTGCGACGCCTGCGGCGAACGCGCGCAGCACCTCATCTGAGGTGGTGGTGTAGTTGCCGCGCATTTCGCGGAGATACTGGTAGAAGCCCTCTTCGTCGTCCGTGGCCAGAAACACCCCCGACGAGAAGATGCTGTTGCCGTTGCCCTGGGCCGACGCCCCCTTCTCCAAAAGCAGGACAGACACCTCATCGCCCTCGGTGGCCAGCGTGGCCGCCGTCGCCAGTCCAGCCAAACCCGAGCCGACCACCACCACGTCGAACTCTTCGTCCCACGTTATCTCGGACACAGACGACGCCTCGTCATTGCCTGCCGTTTTGGCCGGCGAGCAACCCGCCATCCCGAACAGCGCCGCACCCGCAACCACTGCGCCGCACCCTTTGATGAACTGCCTCCTGGTTCGGGCCAGCTCGTTTCCCTCCATGATGGATCCTCCTGTCTTGATCGGTTCCCGCACGATTCGCACCCGGACTCATGTCCGGCCGAATCCGCAAGCAGAAGCGTAGCCACCCGAACGTCCCACCCGCTAGACACCAAAGGGAGAGAGCTTTTCACCCGAAAGGGAGGTATTATCGCCGGAGCCGGTTCACGCTACTATGTAGAGGGGATGGCGATGATCGCAAGGGAAGCCACGTGACTGGTACGACAGGAAAAGAAGGCAAGGGCGAAGCGGGAAAACGCGCGCAACGACGCTCCGTGGTCGCCGCTTCGAGCGGGCTGGTCGCCTGGTATCTGTGCGCCCACTGGACGAACGCCGCGTTCTACGCGGGACCCGGCACCCCGCAGCAACTCAACCTTTACGCATTCACAAGCGCGGCGCTCGTGCTTGTCGGGATCCTGGGGTTGGTCGGAATCGACCGAAGCCGCCTTTGTCCCGTAGACTACCCTCTTGCCGCAGCGGCGGGAGCGGCCCTCGTCAGCATCGTCGCAAACGCCGAGCAACCGTTCGCGCAGGAGCTTGCCATTCCCCTGCTCGCTGTGCTCGGAGCCTCGCAGGCTTGGCTGTTCGTTAGCTGGTGCCGTTTGCTCGCGCGCATGGACTTCGCTTTCGCCACGGCATCGTTGCTCTGCGCAACCATTGCAATAGCGGTGTTCAAAGTGGCAAGCAGCCCCTTCCCCGCCATCGCGTCCACTGCGGTGGTGGCGGCGCTCCCGCTTGCCTCGACGGTGGCGATGCGGTCCCAGCTTCTCGCGAACCGCACGAGTCCCATGCCGATCGTCCATTGGAAGAATTTGCGCAGCCTCGGGGCGCTTGCGCTTACCGCCGTGTCGGTTGCCACGTTCTTCTTCGTGTGGTCGCTGTTCAACATGATCCTCAAAACCACGACAGGGCACTACTCGCTTGGGCCTCAAGCGTCATTCCCCCTAACCCTGTTCACGCACGTCATCGTCATCGCTTGCGCCGCGGGGTTGGCGGCATGGGCGTTCAAGCGCAAAGAGTCGCTTGAATTCGTGGCTATTTGGCGCTTGCTCTACGTGTTCATCGCGCTATCGCTGCTCGTCACCGTTGTTTCGGGCATGGGACAGACGGTGCAGGTGTTCACGGGAGCGGCCATAGAGTTGGGTTTCGCTTTCTACTGGATGGCGCTCGTGGACATCGCGCGCCACAGCACGCTCCCCCCGCTCGCTATCCTCGGATTCGGGGGGCTGCTCCAATCCGTACCCGACTGGTTCGGCCGCAGCGTCCCTTCTTTGTTCGATTTCCACGTGCTTGACGAGACGGCCGTCGCCTCCCTGTTCTTCATTATTGTAGTGTCCATCGCGTTCTTTCTGCCGCACCGGTCGCATTCCTCCCAAATGCTCTTCTCCGACCTGGGAAGAAAGGCAGTGAGCGTCAAAGATCACGAGAGCATCGACACACGCTGCCTTGCACTGGGCGAGCGCTACGGACTCTCTCAGCGCGAGGTGCAGATCATCCAGCTTTTATGCAAGGGCCGGTCGAAGCCCTATATTGCCGAGACGCTCTTCCTGTCAGAGAACACTGTCCGAACGTACACGCGCAACGCCTACCGAAAGCTCAACGTGCACAGCAAGCAGGATCTCATCGACCTCTTAGGAGGATCGGAGGAGACGGAAGGATGACGGGCGCATCGCCTTTTCAAAGCAAGGACGACATCCTACAAGTGACCCGCGCCTCATCTGAGTGCACCTCGCGGACCCCTCTGCCAAACCACCATTAACACAGACCCCACCGTCGGCGGCTCGGCGAACCGCCGCCCGTCCCTCCTGCGGCGCTCCGCGTTGCACCGCCGGATGTGCTACCATAGGTCCGCCAACTTCAAGGAAAGGACGGGACCATGGCCACCATCGACACCATCAAGAACGTGCTGCAGGAGAACCTCGACATCGATCCGGCCACCGTGGAGGAGTCTTCGACGTTCGAGTCGCTCGGCATCGATTCGCTCGACATGGTGGAACTCATCTGCGACCTCGAGGAAGCCTGCGAGGTTGACTTCGGCGAGCCCGAGGGCCTTGCCACCGTGGGCGACCTTGTGAGCTACATCGACTCGCTGTAGCCCGTCGCCTGCCGGTTTTCGAAGCCGGCCGATGCTCCGAAAGGCCCGTTAAGCGACGGGCCTTTCGCATGTCCGGGCCTTTTCGCTCTAACGGTAGACAAAAGTTGCTCATCCCTTACAAAGATCAAGCGTGCGCGACGCCCGGGCATGCGGCAACGCTGTGGCAGGGCGTGCGGCAGGGCGGGGCCGCACGTCCTGTTTGCGCAGACCGAACACGCGGCGGGGGCGCCGGCCCGCGCAAGCCGACGCCCCGCCCATCAAGCGCTTCGCCTTACCCCAGCGCGGCGCCCGCAGCGTTGGCGCCGGCAAAGCGGCCGGAAGTGTAGGACCAGTTGAGGCCGCATCCGCCCGCAGGATAGTCGTCGTAGATGAACGTGCCGCAGCACACCTCGCCCGCAGAGTACAGGTTGGGAATGGGCTGGCCCGCCGCATCGAGCACCTGGAACTGCGTGTTCACGCGATACCCGCCGAAGCTGCCATGAGTGCACACGCCCATGGTGAGCACGTAGTAGGGCGCTTGGACAAGCGGCACAAGGTTGTCGGCCTTCTTCTTGAACTGGGCGTCCTCGCCCGCTGCCGCCAGCGCGTTGTACGCGTCGAGCGCCTCCTGCGCCCGCGCGCCGTCTATCCCAAGCGCCTCGGCGGCCTCGGCCACCGTCTGGCCCTGTGCGAACATGCCCTGCTCCAAGCCGAACTCCAGCTTCGAGCGCAGGCCATCGTCCAGCGCATCCACCATGGCCTGGTCGTACACCGCGAAGAACTTTTGGTCGTCAAAATGCGCCACGTCGTAGTAGATGTCGTGCGTCTGGCCGCCCTCGTTGGCGAAGCGCTCTCCCGCGCTCGTGATCCAGAGCGCCTTGCTGCTGATGAGCTTGGACTGCCCCGGCTCCACCGGGCACGCGAGGATGCCGTTCGTGCCGCCGTGCCCCACGTAGTCCGCGCCAATATCGAGGCCCATCTGCAGGCCTTCGCCCGTGCAGCCCACGCCCACCTCGGTGTACACGCCGGAATAATCGGGGCAGTACTCGTCTATCATGCCCTCGTTGCGGCAGAACCCGCCCGTGGCGACCACGATGCTCTTCGCGCGGTACTGCACAAGCTCTCCGCTGCCGCGCCGCGCCAGCACGCCCACCACAGCGCCCGCCTCGTCCGTCACAAGCGACTCTGCCGCAGTGCCGAAATGGAACTCGACGCCCTTTTCCTGGGCGAACTGCGTCACCGCGCGCAGGGCGTCCATGGCGTTGTTCGCGCAGTTGTGAGCACGCGGCACCGGGTCGGTGCCCTTCTTGGACACCGTCTCCTTGAACGGCACGCCCAGCTCGCCGGCAAGCCAGTCGATGGTTTCGCCAAAGTGCTCGGCGCAAAACTCCTGCACGTCGTGGTCCAGCTTGTCGCCTCCGCGCGAGAGGAAGTAATCGAGCAGGCCGGACGGATCGTCCTCGACGCCGGCGGTCTTTTGGAGCTGCGTGCCCGCGCCGTAGAACGTGCCGATGGCAAGCGAGCTGGACCCCGCAAGCCACGCCATCTTCTCCACGAGCACCGTCTTGGCCCCCGCCTCCGCCGCGTGGCCCGCCGCGGTCACGCCGGCGCCGCCTCCGCCGAGCACCAGCACGTCGCACTCTTTTGTTTCACGCGCCTCGGTGGCGGCGGCCTGCTGCGGCGTGCAGCCGAACAGGCTGCCGAACGCCATGGCGGCCGCACCGCCTGCAGCCAGCTTCGCGAACTGCCGACGCGTGAGAGCCGTCCCCGCAACCCGCTTGCTCATCGTCGCATCCTCCATAGTCTTCGCTCCTCCCCTTCGCAACGGCCTCGCATCCGTCGCAACGATTGTTCGATGAACCCACCTTAGCGCCGCCATCGGCAAGCGAAGAAGCCACCTTCCGGGTGAAACGCCGACGCGCGACAGGCATTTCACCCGGAAGGTGTGAAGGCGCGAAGGGCGAGGCGGCGCGCAAGGCTGATCCGCTCGTATATAATGCGAAAGACGAAATCCCCCGCGACCCGACGAGACGAGGTGCCCATGACGCAAGCCGCCGCAGCAAGCCCATCGCCGCTTGCCCGCATCGCGGAGACGTGCGGCGCGTTCATGCCGGCGTTCCTGGGGCTGGCAGCCACGCGCGTGTGGCTGCAGGTGAACCATTTCGCGTCCTACTCGTCAAGCGACGACGGGATGCTCACCGTGGTTTGCCAGCTGTTCTACGGGCTGATGATGATCGCGGGCGGGTTGGCTGCGCTGCGCAGGCCGTCCGCGAAGCGCGAACGGCAGACGGTGGCTTGGCTCGGGTTCGGCATCATGACGTTTTCCACCGTGCTCATCATGACCGGAAAGGAGGCGGGTTCGCCCGACGTCCTTCTGGTCGCCGGCGTGCTGGCCGGCGTGGGCGGGGCGCTCGGGGGCGGCATGTGGACGATGGCCTACGTGCGCCTCGGCATGCACCAGGCGGTGCTGTACGGGTTCTTGTCGCTGGCGCTCGGATCCGCCGGCGGCTTGGCGGTCAGCTTCCTGCCCGACGCGCTCGGCTACACGGTGAGCATGTTCATGCCCGCCATCGCGCTTCTGTGCTACCAGCGCGCGCTCAAGGCCGACGTGGGCGACATCCCCGCGCCCGAGCCCGTGTACGACCGCGAGCCGCGCTCCACCATGCTGCTCATCTTCGGCGGGCTGGCGGTGTTCGGCCTGGCCCTTGGCGTGTCGAGGGGCTTTCCCGCAGGAGAGCCCGTGCCCATGGACGCGATGCAGCGCATCGTGCACCAGATGGGCGTGGTGGCCATCAGCCTGTTCGTCATCTGGTGGGCCATCGTGAAGCGCAAGCGGCTGAGCTTCTCGTTTCTGTGGCGCATCGAGATCATGCTGGTGGCGGCGGGCATGCTCGTGCTATCGGTGTTCCCGGGCCATCTCACGGAGCTGGCCGTGGCCGTGGTCAACATCGCCGACACGCTCATGCTGGGCGTGCTGTGGGTGACGCTGCAGGACGTCGCGCGTCACACCACCGTGAGCGCGTACGCCGTGTACGGCTTCGCATGGGCCGCGCGCGTGCTGGCGCGCGATGCGGGGCGCGTGCTCATCATGGCGCTGGGAGCTGCGGGCCTGACGTCGTACGCGGCGGGCGCGGTGGTGGGCATCGTGGTGTTCGCGCTGGCCACAAGCATGGTGATCCTGCTCTCGGACGGCATCCCGCGCATCCGGCCGCTGTTCGCCGAGGACGCGCGGCCCGCTTCGCGCCCGCTCCGTCCGCATCCGGCGCCCGATCCCGAAGCGTCCGCAAACGCGATCAGGCGCACCGCCCCTGCGGATACGGCGGTTGGCGATTGGCTGCGCGAAACGTTCGACCTGTCCGAGCGCGAGACGGAGGTGGCGCTGCTCATTGCGCAGGGCCGCAGCAAAACCTACATCGCCGAGCAGCTCTACCTCTCCGAGAACACCGTGCGCACCCACGCCAAGAACGCCTACGCCAAAATGGGCGTCCACTCCAAGCAAGCGCTCATCGATCTGGTCAGCGACACGAAGGGGCGCATCTAGCATCCCACCCTCCCGCCTGCGCACAGGCTAAACGCGCTGCACGACTGCAGCCAGGCCAAACGCGCCGCGGCTTACGCGCCTTCCAGCAGCTCCCTCACGCGCGAGGCGGGCACAAGCCCCACGATGCGGTCTTTGGGCACGCCCCCTTCGAACAGCACCATCGTCGGCGTGCTCACCACTTCGAACGCCCAGGCGACATCCGGAAACGCGGCCGCGTCCATCCGGGCGAACCGCACATCGGGAAAGGCGGCCGCCACCTCTTCAAGAATAAGTTCGAGCATGCGGCACGGCCCGCAGCCCGGCGCCCAGAAGTCCACGAGCACGCGCCCCGGCACCTCGGTCACTTCGCGGTCGAAGCTCTCTTTCGTCAGCTCGATCATGCCTCGCCACCTTCCGTTGCGCCTTTCTTTCATCGGCGGGCTGGAGGCGCGCCAACCGATGCGCTTCGCCCGCCATCGTAGCATGCGCAAGCGCAAGCCGCCTGAAGCGCCGCTCAGCCGTTATCCCGGGCAGGCGCGCCGCCCGACCAACGCGCAAGGGCCCGCTTGACGGATGCGACCGAGTACAGACTGCCGAACGCGCACACCACGCCGCTCGCGCCGGCCAGATCGGCCGCCCGCTCCACCGCCTCGTCGAAGGTCCGGGCTTCATGGGACCTCACGCAGGCCGAGCAGCCCAAAAGGTCCTGGCCCGTCCAGCGGATGGCGCGCGCCAGCTTGCACGCGGGAAGCGCCCGCGGGTTGGGCGGCTCCACCGCCACGAAGGCGCCGCCCAGCGCCAGCACCTCCTCCAGCATGGCGGGATAGTCCTTGTCCTCCAGAACCCCGATGATGAACACAGGCTTGACGTCGGGAAACACCTCCTGCAAGGACTCGGCGAGGGCATGCGTGCCCTGGGGGTTGTGCCCGCCGTCCACCACGAACGTCGGCCGCCCCTCCCCCTGCGGCAGCACTTCAAAGCGGCCCGGCCACTCGGCCTGCCGGATGCCCGCCCGCAGCGCCTCGTCGGACACCTCCCATCCGCGCCGGCGCAGCGCGCCCGCCGCCTCGATGGCAAGCGCCGCGTTCGCCGGCTGGTAGCATCCCAGAAGGCGCGTCTCGAACGCCGAGCCGCAGTACGCGAACGTGCGGACCGGCCCGTCCACACGCCACTTGACCGGGCCGGTTTCCAGGCTTTCCCATGCAGGCACGGTCAGCTCGTCTCCGCAGGCGCGGGCGACGCGCGCGACCACGTCCATGGCCTCGGACTCCTGCGGCCACGACACCACGGCCGAACCCGGCTTCACGATGCCGGCCTTCTCGCCCGCGACGGCGGCAAGCGTGCCGCCCAACAGCGCCGTATGGTCCAGCCCGATGCGCGCAATGACCGCCACCTCGGGCGCGTCAATGACGTTCGTGGAGTCCAAGCGCCCGCCAAGGCCCACCTCCAGCACCACGATGTCGCAGCCGCTGCGCGCGAAATGCTCCAAAGCCACGGCCGTCATGAGCTCGAACTCAGTGGGATGCTCGCCTTCCAAGGACGCCACAGCTTCGGCATGCTCCCGCACGAACAGCGTCACCTCGCGCAGGTCATCTGCGGAAATGTCGCGCCCGTCCACGCGGATGCGCTCCTCGAACCGCTCGATGTAAGGGCTTGTGAACAATCCGGTTCTATACCCCGCCGCCTGCAGGATCGAGGCCAGGTAGACGCACGTGGACCCTTTGCCGTTCGTACCCGCCACATGGACGAACCTCAAGCGGTCCTGCGGACGCCCCATGCGCTCCAACAGCTCGCGGACGCGGTCAAGCCCCAGCCGCGACTCCTGCCAGCGCGGCTCGTTGATGTAGGCGATCGGATCGAACTCCATAGCTTCCTCCTTCGGCCAGGCCAAGGCGGACGCCCGCATGCGGCCGCAGCGTCGGCTGATTCCGCAAACCGTCAGGCCGACGGGGCCAAGTACTCCGCTATTCCCGAGGCGGCGCGCTTTCCGGCGCCCATGGCCAAGATGACGGTGGCGGCGCCGATGACCGTGTCCCCGCCGGCGAACACGCCGGGCTTCGACGTGGCGCCGGTGCGCTCGTCCGCCACCACCAGGTTGCGCGCTGTGACCTCCAAACCCGGCGTGGTGTTGGCGATGAGCGGGTTGGTCTTCGACCCCACGGCGATGACCAGCATGTCGGCGTCCATGACGAACTCGCTGCCCGCCACCGGCTTAGGGCGGCGGCGTCCGCTGGCGTCGGGTTCGCCCAGCTCCATGCGCTCGCACTCCAAGCCCGCGATCCAGCCCTTGTCGTCGCCGAGCGCGCGCACCGGGCTTGTGAGCATCTGAAACGCGATACCCTCCTGCTCGGCGTGGTGGATCTCCTCGGCGCGGGCCGGCATCTCCTCGCGGCTGCGGCGATACACCACCGTGACGTCGGCTCCCAGGCGCTTGGCCGTGCGCGCCGCGTCCATGGCCACGTTGCCGCCGCCCACAACGATGCACTTCTTGCCCACGTACACCGGCGTCTCATGTTCCGGGAACAGATACGCCTTCATGAGGTTCACGCGCGTGAGCAGCTCGTTTGCCACCATGACGCCGTTGAGGCCCTCGCCTTCTATCCCCAAATAGCCAGGCAGGCCCGCGCCCGTCCCCACGAACACGGCATCGAACCCCTGCTCGTCCAGCAACTCGTCCACATCGTAGAGACGCCCGATCACCGCGTTCGTCTCAAAGCTGACGCCCAAATCGCTCAGCGAGGACACCTCACGCGCCACCAGGTCTTTCGGCAGGCGGAACTCGGGGATGCCGTACACCAGCACGCCGCCCACCTTGTGCAGCGCCTCGAACACCGTGACGTCGGCGCCCATCTTGGCAAGCTCGCCCGCGCAGGTGAGTGACGCCGGCCCCGACCCCACGCACGCCACGCGCTTGCCCGCGAGGCGCTTCGAATCCGCAGCCCGGTCGGCGCCGCCTTCCGCTTGGCCAAGGGCCGCGGCCGCCTCGTCCGGATGCTCGAACGCCCAGTCGGCCACGAAGCGCTCCAAGCGGCCGATGCCCACCGGCTCGCCCTTGCGGCCGCGCGTGCACACGCCCTCGCACTGCCGCTCCTGGGGGCACACGCGCCCGCAGATGGCGGGCAGCGCGTTCGCCGCCTTCACGGCAGCGTACGCCTCGGCGAACTCGCCGTGCGCCACGCTCTCGATGAACCGGGGGATGGGCACGCCCACGGGGCAGCCGTCCATGCACGGCTTCTTCGGGCACTGGATGCAACGCCGCGCCTCGACCATGGCGTCCTCGGGCGTGTACCCCCACGCCACTTCGTCGAAGTTGCACGCCCTTGCCGCAGGGTCCTGCTCGGGCATGGGCACTTTCTCCAACTGCTTGTTCACCTCGTACGTTGCCGCCATGCTAGGCCCCCTTCCGCTCGCCGCAGTCGCGGTCCTCGCGCGCCTGGCTTTCGAACTCGCGATACATCACGCCGCGGCGCATGGCGTCGTCGTAGTCCACCAAGTGCCCGTCGAAGTCCGGGCCGTCCACGCACGCATGCAGGTACTCCTCGCCCACCTTCACGCGGCAACCGCCGCACATGCCCGTGCCGTCTATCATGAGCGGGTTCATGCTCACAAGCGTCTTGATGCCGTAAGGCTTGGTGGTGGCCGCCACGAACTTCATCATGATGACAGGACCCACGGCCAGCACGAGGTCGTAGTCCGCGCCTTCGTCGATGCGCTGCTGCAGCGCCTGGGTCACGAGGCCCTTGTTGCCGTTGGAGCCGTCGTCGGTCATGATGATCTGGCGTGTGGAGCACGCGTTGATCTCGTCCTCGAGCAGGATAAGGTCCTTGTTGCGAAAGCCCGTGATCACATCCACCTCGCAACCATGTTCGTGCAGCCATTTGGCCTGCGGGTACGCAATGGCCGTGCCCAGGCCGCCGCCGATGACGCACGCGCGGCGAGCGCCCTCAAGCTCGGTGGGATTGCCCAGCGGGCCCACGAAGTCGGCCAGCGCCTCTCCCGCCTGCATGGTGGCCAACCGCTTGGTCGTCGCGCCCACCGCCTGGAACACGATGGTGACGGTGCCCGCCTGCGGATCGCAATCGTTCATGGTCAGGGGGATGCGCTCGCCCCTTTCGTCGATGCGCAGCATGACGAACTGCCCCGGCTTGATCTTGCGGGCGATCTGAGGAGCCCGCACCACCATGCGGGTGACCTCGGCGTTCAGCGCCTCAACTCGTTCGATGGGATACACGTCGCTTCAGCCCTTCTCGTCTTAGAACAAAAGCAGCACCGTCAAGGTGCCGCTTTTCGTGAAAATTGCCCATTAGTATAGCAAACGACCCCCGCCGAAACTGTTACGAGCATGTTTCCATGCGCAAAGAGAACCCGAGCGGAGGTGTTTCCGGGCATCCGACGGCCAGCCGCCAGCCTCGCGCGGAGATGCGCACTCCCTCACGCCTCCTGGCACGCACCCGCTCCGCATTCGTCGCCCCGCCGCTTCCGCTCGCGCGCAAGCACCGCACCCATGCGCTCGCTGCGAATACGCACGTTCACGATGTGCCCCGTGAGCGGAATATGCCGATTCGAGAAGTTCACCACCGAACCAACCAGCACGGCCGACACCACCGTACCTGCCCCCACGCCGTTCAAGCGCCCAAAGAACAGCAGCGACAGCGCAATGGCAACACCCACCAAGCTGCAGTCGAACGCGATCTTCACCGAGCCGAAACGTCGGCGCATCGCAAGCGACAGAGCGCGCACCGCCCCCTCGCCAGGAACCATCAACACGTTGGGAGCCACCTCAACGCTCACGCCCACCCCCAAGATCACGCACCCCAGCAAAAGCGACGCCACCTGCGCAGGCAGCGTCGCAGGCTCGAACCACGACAAAAGGCCCATCCCCACGTCGATGAACGCGCTAAACGCCACGTTCACCGCTATCTGCAGCCACTGGAACGCTTTGAAATCGCGCCTGAGCAGCGCAAACTGCAAGAGGATGAACAGGGGCTGTAACAAAAGCCTCCGACAAATAAAGGGCTGCAACTCACAATGGTTTGCAGCCCTTTTTGGTTTGGGATGCGGAAAGCCCGCATTCCTTTAGGCGAATGCGACATCCATTGACGCTTGCTTGGCTCCCACGA
>NZ_CBDTNW010000060.1:0-31630 GCF_965361815.1 Rubneribacter sp. | reverse complement strand
CCTGCACCGACGCGAGGAGCCGGCTTCCGACAAAGCAGGCCACAACCACCTCGACACACGCCGCCTGGTCTGCCAGCGCGCCTCCCTCCCACACGCCTACGACTGCGCTCGCCAGGGCAAGCGCCTGGCCGGCCACGAGCAAGGCCCGCGCCGTCGACGACGCGGCGAGCGCGGCAAGGACGCGCCGCACGCCCGGCAGCGCAAAGATGGATCGGTCAATCACGGGCCCTCGCCTTCCTCCTCCGCCACGTGCGACCCTCTCCAAACGGCTCGCGCGCGTTCGAAAAATGCTATTCTAGATATAACATATCACGACGAAAGGCACAAGGGCCGCGGCGGACGGAAGGACCCGCTCACTCGCCCTCGTCCTCGAAGCCCCACATGCGCACCTCCGGCTCCAAAAGCACGCCTGCGCTCGCCAGCACGCGCTCTTGCACCTCGTCGATCAGCCGGCGCACGTCCTTGGCCGTGGCGCCGCCCGCGTTCACCACGAAGCCGCAGTGCTTCTCCGACACCTGCGCGCCCCCCACGCGGAATCCGCGCAGGCCGGCCTCCTCTATGAGCTTTCCCGCGAAGCATCCCTCAGGGCGCTTGAAGGTGCTCCCCGCACTCGGCAGCTCAAGGGGCTGCTTTTCGGCGCGACGGCGCGCCAGGTCCTCCATGCGCGCCCGGACGGCCTCCGGGTCGTCGGGCTCAAGGACCAGCTGCGCCGAGAGCACCAGGTAGCCGCGATCGTCCATCATGCTGTGCCGGTAGGACCACGCCGCCTCCTTTGCGGTCACCTCCACCGCGCGCCCCTCCGGCGTCAGGCAGCGCACGCTTCGCGCCACCTGCCCGAACTCCCCGCCGTAGGCGCCCGCGTTCATGATGGCCGCGCCGCCGACGGTCCCCGGTATGCCGCTCGCGAACTCGTAGCCGGCAAGCCCCGCCCGCTGCGCGGCCTCGGCCACCTGGGCGTTCGACGCCCCCGCCTGGGCCTTTACCGTCCGCCCCTCCACAGACACTCCCGAAAAGCCGCCGGCCAGGATCATCACGACGCCGCGCAGCCCCGCGTCGCTCACCAAAAGGTCGCTTCCCAAGCCCATCGCCCGCAGAGAAACGCCGAAGGAGCGGCACGCCTCCCAAACCGCGCGCACCTGCCCCTCGGTGCGCGGAAAGACCGCGCACTCCGCCGGACCGCCCACCGCGAAGGTGGTGTGCGCCGCCATGGGCTCGCCAAGCCGCAGCCCCTCCTCGCCCACCGCGCGCGCAAGCGCGGCCCGAAGCCCTTCGCAGACCATGATCCCCCTCATTTCCCGCCCAGGCGGCGCACGGTGCGCTCGCCCAGGTCGATGAGCTCTTGGCGTCCATGCGTGCCCGTCTTCGCGTAGATGCGGCGCAGATGCGTGTCCACCGTGCTCTTGGATATGAACAGCTCGCCCGCTATGCGCTCGCCGGTGCGGCCGCGCAGGGCGAGCGGCAGTATCTCGGACTCGCGCTTGGACAGGCCGTGCTCGGAGGAGATGACCCGGCACGCGTCGTCGAACCGGTCCGCGTCGCGCACGATGACCGACAAGGCGCCGAAGTCCCTCTCCGTGAACAGGAACAGGTACGCGTAAAGCGCCGCCAGGCCGGCGAAGGCCGCCACGGCGTAGGGCGCCTCCCCTGCGGGTTCGAGCGACTCAATGACGTTGCCCAAGACGATGCCCGCCATCTCCCCCAGGTAAAGCGCCGCGAACCCCCCGGCGAACGCCGCAGCCGCGTCCTGGCCGGTCAGCTTGGCCATGAGGAGGAACAGCGAGATCAAAACGGATATGAGCCCCAGATACCCCGCCAGGACCACGGCCTCGCCCGTGACGCCGAACGAACCCAGCACCGGCACGAACAGAAAGCCCGCCATCATCACGAGCACGGCCAGCCGGTACACGCCGTCCAGGGGGCTTTGCGCGCCGCGACCGTCCTGCGAAGCCCTCGCGTCGCCCGCCATCAGCTGCAGGGCCGCCGTGCAGAACAGCACGAGCACGAGCAGGGTCGCCCCTATGGCCGGGTTCGACGCCATGCCGGGCTCGGACGAGAACGTCTCCATGAAGCCGGCAGCCAGCCCGAACAAAACGGTGCCCGTCAACATCTTCCTGGACAGGCGCGCGGTCTCAACACGCTGCTCCTTGGTGGCAACCAAATCGCCGAAGGTTATCGGGGAGGGCGCGGAGCCTCCCTTGCAGCTTTGGCGGGCGCCCTCCTCCGAAAACGGCGCGAGCCCCTTCAAGGCGAAGGCGCTGCCCAGGGCAAGCAGCTTGAGCGCGAGCGGGGCGCCTTCCCAGGGAAGCGCCCAGAACGCCAGGCAGACGGCGGCGGCCAGGGCGGACGAGACGAACACCTCGGGCAGGCAGCGCTCCGAAGGCCTCCTGCCGAACGCGCGGCCCCACGCGGCCAGCATGAGGCCGGCGGACGCGCCCACGAGCAGCCCTTCGGCCAGCACGGTGCCCGGCGCCGGACCCACCAGGACGGGAAGGGCCGACCCCACCACCAGCAAAAGCGCGTAGCACCACAGAAGCGCGCGAGAGAGCAGCGCGTCGCGCGCCCGGGGGGCGGCCGCGCGCAGAAGCGCGAAGGAAAGCACCATGAAAGCGAGGGTAGCGAACAGATCGGCGCGTTCGAACAAGACGGGGCCGGCGTCCAGGGCCCTGTTCGGACCCAGGTAGAACAGGGAGAACACGAACCCCTGGTTGCAGGCGAACCCCAACGTGGACCGCAGAGCGGACGGCTCGACGGGCCGCATTCCGCGCAAACCGGACTGCACGGACCCTCCTTCCCGATAGACGGCTGACGACCAACCATGATAGCAGGACACGGGGGCGCGCCGGCACGGCAGCCCGAAGTCCCCACGACTTGCCCCGGAATGCGCAGCGCCCCGCGGCACGGATGCGGCGGGGCGCTGCGGGCGCGAGGGAGGGAGGGATCGCGCCTTGAAAATAGAGAGTGGTCTGGATTACGCGGTGGCCTTCTTGGCCTTCACCGTCTTCTTTGCCGGCCGGGCGGCCTCCTCGGACTCATCGTCCTCGACGGCCAGCTCCATGCCGTCGGCGTCCTCTTCCTTGCCGTCGCTCATGCCCTCGCGCAGGTTCTTCACCGTCTTGCCGAGGGAGGCCCCCAGCTTGGGAAGGTTCTTCGGCCCGAAGATGAGCAGGACGACGGCCAGAATGATAACCAGCTCGGGAACGCCCATGCCAAGGATTTTCATATCAAGCGCCTCCTCCAGCGTTTTCAGCGGCGGCGCGCTCGGTTCGGTCGCGCCGGTTTCGTCGGGGACCACTATCGCCTAAAAGCCAAGGGGCCGTCTATCGTGCAAACCGCTGATTTCGTACTCAATCGGCCTGTTCCGCTTGTCATGCAAACGGAGTACGAATGCAAAAACGCCTGTTCAAATAATTGCTGATTCTAAAGATCCTCTATAACCTTGGCGGAGACGACGTTGCTTGGGGAAATGAGGATGGCGCCCACCTTGCCCTTCTCCGGAGCGTCCACGTAGAAGGTGGACCCCACGGTCTCGCCCATCACGAGCGGGTCCTCGTCCTGCGTGGCCACCACGATGTCCACGCCCTCCGCATCCTCGAGCAGCTCCCTGTCGTCCGTCACGACCACGACGAAGTCCACCTCGTGCTCCGCGAAGTAAGCGACCTGCCCCTCTATCCGCCGCGCCGCAAAGCCCTCGTCGGCGCTGACGGACAACACGCCGAAGCGGTGAGCGCCCCTTTTGAGGATGACCCCCTCGGAATAGCGGCTGGGGTCGACGGTGTCCAGCTCGAACACCGCGGCGTCCTTGTCCTCGTAGCTCTCGCGGACCTCGGCCACCGAGAGGGGCTGCGCGCCCGCCCTCGCCGTGGCGCCTGCAAAGGAGGCGGACGTGTCCTTTTCGGAATCGGAGGCGTTGCTGCTTGAGGGCGCATCCTCCTGGGAATCGGGGGCGTCGTCGCTTGAGGGCGCGTCCTTTTGGGAATCGGGGGCGTCGTCGCTTGAGGGCGCGTCCTCCGCCGCCGGATCCAAGACGGGCTGCGAAGCGCCTTCGGCGTCCCGCTCCTCGGCGTCTTCGGAGGAAGACCCCTTCTCTGGGGACGAGGGCTTCCCGGCGCCGGAAGCGCCGGCCGCCGAAGAAGGCTCCGGCTCGGCCGTTCCTGCGTAGACGATGGCGGTGTAGCCCTCCATGCTGCCGAAGGTGTCGTCGATGTTCGAGGCCGCCACGTTCCAAGAATGGCCGGCGACCAGGTACCAACCCAGGCCGGCGAGGCTGAGCACGATCAGGGCGGCGAACACCGCCAAGGCGACTTTTTCCCGTGATTGAGGTGACATGGTGCGGCAATTATACCCCTCCCGCCGTTTGCGAGAAGCGCCGAGGCCGAGCGGACAGAGAATTTCGACAGGCGCCGGGACGGGGCGGCAGGGGCGGCCGCCGGCCTCAGCCGCGCAGGAGGCGCTCGTAGGCGACGCGGCGCTTCTCGCGGCCGAGCACGTCTTTGATCGCGATCTGGCCGCAACGCGCGTAACCGTGCTTCTCCAGCAGCCGTTGCATGGGGGCGTTTTCCGGGTAGACGTCGGCGCGGATGCTCGCGCGTCCGCCCGCCCGGGCTATCCGATCCGCCTTGTCAAGGATGAACATGCCCACTCCGCGACGCCTGGCCGGCTCATCCACGGACACCCAGTGCAGCTCGGCATAGGGTTGCGGCTCGGCGAGCGTGTCGGTGAGCCACGCGCCCTCTATGCCGCGGGCGTAGTTCTTGTCGGGCGAAAACGACACGGCGAACACCGCGATGAGGCGGCCCTGCCCGTCCTCCACCACGTGCGTCGTACCGTTTTTGATGCTGCGCATGAGGCGGCGGGCCGAGGGGTATTTCTTGTTGCGTCCCTCGTCTATGCCGAGGGCGGCGAACGTCTCGTGGCCAACGTCGAGCAGCGCCGCCACGCGGGCGAAGTCCTCGCGCGCGGCGGGGCGGCTTGCGTAGTAGCCGAGCACCGAGGCGCGTCCGGCGAACAGCGGCGGATCATCGGGGAGCCGGTCGGCGGCAGGCGCCGTGCCGGCTTGGGAGGCGGGCGCGGCGGCGGGCTTCTGCTCGCGCTCGGTGACGAGGAAGATCATGGCAACGATGAGCGCGCACCCGATCAAGTCCCACATCGACACGGGCGTTCGCAGCCACACGAGCGCGAGCACCGTGGCGGACACCGGCTCGACGCAGCACAGAAGGCTCGCCTTCACCGGGCCGGCGTCGGCGACGCCCTGCAGGTAAAGCAGGTAGGCGCCGAACGTGCCCACCACCACGATGGCCACGAACGCGGCCACGCCCCCAACGGGCAGCTGCACGCCCATGGCCCAGGGTTGCACGATGACCGACGCCGCGGAGCCGCCGAACAGCATGGCCAGCCCCGTCACCACCATCGAACCCCACTTCGCCAGCACGCGCACGGGCATGAGCGTGTAGAAGGCGAGCGCCACCGCCGAAACGAACCCCCAGGCCAAGCCTTCGGCCGGGATGGCCAAACGGCTCGGATCGCCCTGGGTGGCGATGACCGCCATGCCCGCAAGCGCGAGCACGAGGCCTGCAGCCTCACGTGCGCGGGGAAGGCGGCGTGCGCGCAGGCACACGTAGAGCATGATGAACACAAGCCCCACCTGCTCGATGGTGGTGCCCACGCCGGCGGAGGTGTAGCCGATGGTGTTGAGGTAGCTCAGCTGCGTGAGCAGCACGCCGAACACGGCGAACGCGGCGATTTGGACGAGCGAGCGCCAGTCGCGCAGCGCCGCCGCAAGGTCGCGCCAGTTGCGCGCGGCGGCAAGGAGCAGGAAGAACGCAGCCGCTATCACCATGCGCACACAGGTGATCCATGTGGCGGGCGCGCCGTAGTCGGCCATGAGCAGCTGCGCGCACGTCCCCGAGAACCCCCAGCACACACCGCCCGCAAGCGCGCACACCACGCCTCGCGCCACATGGCGGCCCCCGGCCGCCGCCCCCGCCTTCGCCACGAGCGCCTCCCCGTCCTTCTTGCTCCCACCGATTCTCGCCGACTGCGCAGCGCATTGTCGCACAGCCGCCCCCGACGCGAAACCCCGCCACCGTTTCTTCACGCACGCGGCAAGCGGCGAACGCGCTCCGCCCCCCTCCCGGCGGCGCTCCAGAGCGGGCTGCCGCCCAATGGGGCCTACATCGGCCGCAGAGGAGGTCCCTACGGTAAACGAAAACTTCCGGATTCCTTACCGCAACCGTAACGCGGCATGTTCGTTCCGCACGCCTCAGCGCCCGAGCGGTGCGGCGCAGCCGCAAGCGCCCGGGCCGCAGTCCGCGCCCTACAGGCGGCCGTCCTCCAGCATGCGCTTCACGAACGCGCCCGTGTAGCTGCCCTCCACCTGGGCCACCTCCTCGGGCGTGCCTTGGGCCACGATGCGCCCGCCGCGCTCGCCGCCCTCGGGGCCAAGGTCGATAATGCGGTCAGCGCACTTGATGACGTCCAGGTTATGCTCGATGACGAGCACGGTGTTGCCCGCGTCCACCAAACGCTGCAGCACCACGAGCAGCTGGCGCACGTCCTCGAAGTGCAGGCCCGTGGTGGGCTCGTCTAAGATGTAGAACGTTTTTCCGGTTTGACGGCGCTGTAACTCGCTTGCTAGCTTCACGCGCTGCGCTTCGCCGCCAGAAAGCGTGGTGGCCGGCTGTCCCAGGCGGATATAACCCAACCCCACGTCGAAAAGCGTCTGCAACTTGCGCTTGATGCCGGGGATATTCTCAAAGAACGCAAGTGCGTCCTCCACCGTCATGTCCAGCACGTCCGAGATGTTCTTGCCCCGGTAGGTGACTTGCAGCGTCTCGCGGTTGTAGCGCGCGCCGCCGCACACCTCGCAGGGCACGTAGATGTCGGGCAAAAAGTGCATCTCTATCTTGATCTGGCCGTCGCCTTTGCACGCCTCGCAGCGCCCGCCGTTCACGTTGAAGCTGAAGCGCCCCGGCCCGTAACCGCGCGCCTTGGACTCCTGCGTGCTGGCAAAAAGCGCGCGGATGTCGTCCCACAGGCCGATGTAGGTGGCCGGGTTGCTGCGGGGCGTGCGCCCGATGGGGCTTTGGTCTATGTTGATGACCTTGTCGATCTTCTCCAAGCCGGTGATCTTCTTGTACGCGCCCGTGCGACGGTGCGCATGGTTCACGCGGTTCGCAAGCGCCGGCGCCAGCGTGTCGGTGACAAGCGAGCTTTTGCCCGAGCCCGACACGCCCGTGACCACGGTGAGCGTGCCGAAGGGCACCTCCAACGTGACGTTTCGCAGGTTGTTCTCGGCGGCGCCCGTCAGTTTGAGCGAGCCGCGACGCGGCTTGCGCCGCGCGCTCGGCACCTCGATTGCGCGCCGGCCCGACAGGTAGTCGGCCGTGAGGGACCCTGCGGCGCGCGCCACCTCCTCGGGCGTGCCGAGGGCCACCACCTCACCGCCGTGCTCGCCGGCGCCCGGCCCCATGTCCACCACGAAGTCGGCGCTTCTGATGGTGTCCTCGTCGTGCTCCACCACGATGACCGTGTTGCCCAAGTCGCGCAGGCGCTCCAGCGTGGCGATGAGCCGCTCGTTGTCGCGCTGGTGCAGCCCGATGGACGGCTCGTCCAAGATGTAGAGCACGCCCATGAGCCCCGCGCCAATCTGGGTGGCCAGGCGGATGCGCTGCGCCTCGCCGCCGGAGAGCGTCGCCGTGGCGCGCTCGAGCGTGAGATAGTCAAGCCCCACGTCCACCAAAAACCTGAGGCGCGCCCGAATCTCCTTCACAATGGGTCCGGCGATATGCTCCTCGGCCCCGTGAAATTCAAGCCCTTCGAAAAACGCCAGCGAATCGGCCGCGCTCATCTCGGTGACGTCGTGGATGGACTTGCCGTTCACCGTGACGGCGAGGATCTCCGGCTTCAAGCGCTTGCCGCCGCAGGTGGCGCACGGCACCACGGCGAAATAGCTTTGCAGCTTCTCGCGCTGCGCGTCGGACTGCGCCTCCTGGTAGCGGCGCTGCACCGCGGCAAGCGCCCCCTCCCACTCGATGTACCAGTACGTCTCGCGCCCGTCCACGGTCACGTAGTCCACGCGCACCTTCTGATTGCCCAACCCGTGCAAAAGCGCGTCCTGGGCCTTTTTGGGCATGTCCTCCCACGGCGTGTCCTCGTCCACGCCCATGTGCTTCGCCACGGCGCGCAGCACCTGCGGGTAGTAGTTGCCGGTCTTGAACGGCGCAAGCACCCCCTCCGCAAGCGAAAGCGACGGGTCGGGCACCACAAGCGAGGGGTCCACCTCCTCGCGGCTGCCGATGCCGAGGCAGTCCGGGCACGCGCCGTAGGGGGCGTTGAAGCTGAAGTCGCGCGGTTGCAGCTCGTCCATGGAGTGGCCATGCTCGGGGCAGGCGAGCGCGAGCGAGAACAGGTGCTCCCCCGCCCCCAGGCCGCCCGTCGCGCCCGAGGAGCGCCCGCCGCCCTGCCCGAGCGGCTTGCCGTCCGGTCCCAGCACCTGCACGAGCACGCGCCCTTCGGCGAGCTTCGTGGCAAGCTCCACCGCCTCGGCGATGCGGCTCGTGGCGCTCTCTTTGAGCTGCACGCGGTCCACTACCACGTCGATGAAGTGCTTGATCTTCTTGTTGAGCGTGCGCGGCTCGCCGTCAAGCTTCACGATCTCGCCGTCGATGCGCACGCGGGAGAAGCCCTCGCGCGCCAGATCGGCGAACAGCTTCGTGAACTCGCCCTTGCGGCCGGCCACCACCGGCGCCATGACGATGGCCTTCGCGTCGGGGGCGAGCGCCAGTATCTCGTCGGTCACCTGGTCGGTGGTCTGCTTCATGATGGGCCGCCCGCATTCCGGGCAGTGCGGCACGCCCACGCGCGCGAACAAAAGGCGCAGGTAGTCGTAGATTTCAGTGGTGGTGCCCACCGTGGAGCGGGGGTTTTTGCTCGTGGTCTTCTGGTCGATGGACACCGCGGGCGACAGTCCGTCGATGCTGTCCAAGTCGGGCTTGCTCATCTGCCCGAGGAACATGCGCGCGTAGCTGGAGAGGCTCTCCACGTAGCGGCGCTGGCCCTCGGCGTACATCGTGTCGAACGCCAGCGACGACTTGCCGCTGCCCGACAGGCCCGTGATCACCACGAGCTTGTCGCGGGGGATCGTCAGATCGACGTTTTTGAGGTTGTGCTCGCGGGCGCCCTTGATGACGATGGCGTTCTGTCCCATGCGCTTCTCTCTCTATTCGCCGCCGCAGGGTTGCTGCTGGCGGAAAAGGCCGGTTTCGTGCAGCCGCTAATTGTAGCGCAGGGGACGCGGAAGTTTCCCAAAGAACATCCGTTCTCATAGAAGCGTTCAAGGTTTGCGCACATTTCGTTCGAGGAATCCGTCCACCGCAAGCAAGGAGCCTCAAGGCATCCGAAGCCCCGACAACGGCCCGCCTGCGAGCGAGGATCCCCCGCGCGAGGCCGACCATCGCTCCGCAGGCACATCACCTCAAACAGCAAGCCGCCCAACAGTCCACGTCATCACGCCAGCCAGTAGAGTCCCAACGCCTCCCAATACGGCACCGACACCGCAAGCCCTACCAGGCAGGCAAGCGTGTACGCACCGCAGAACAACGCACAGTCCGCATGTCGCGTCAGGGTGGCATCAACCGAGAAACGGGCCGCCAAATACACCGGATTTTGGTACAGGGTGAACCACGGATTGACCGTGGCATATGCGGCAAAGCCCACCACCCACGGATTGATGCCAAGCCCCAATACCATAGGCACTGCAAAGGCCATAAACACGTTGATATAGGCAAGCTCTGACACAATAACGAACCGAGACAGGGTCGTGACCACCGCAACGCCCAGAACAAACAGGAGGGGAGAACCCGCAAGTCCCTGCAACGCAGGACCCACAACACCAACGAGCCAGGTATCAATACCGACTGCCCGAAACACCTCCGACAGCCCCAAAACAACGCCGGTGAACACAAGGGTGTCCCAGGTGATGGCCGATCGGAACTGCTCCCGACCAATCAGTCCGCACGCTGCACAGGCGCACAGCCCCACCACCCCCACCAGTGCTGCCGACACCCCGTGCACAGGTTCAGCTGCCCACAGCGCAAACGTCGCACACACAATGACAGCCATACGCTTTTCATCGCGCGAAAGAGGGCCACGCGACCTCGCGCTCGCCCGAGCAGTCACCTCCCCACATGCAGCCGTCTTCGCTCCCCTCCCATATAGCACAACAAGGCTACCGTAACTCAAAACACTCACCGTCACAAACCAGGGGAGCGCCGCACAAAACCAGTCAAGCATAGTGAACCGCTGCTGAATATCGGCAGGATATAGGCCCACCAGCGCAAAACCAATGACCGATGCACTGATGACCGCAGGCCCTACATTGCGCACTCCCACCAGCACTGCAAGAAAGAGCCCCGTCATCCCTTTAGACTGCGACCGATACCCAAGGCGATCCCCGATCTGCCCCGCCAAAGGCGCTAACATGGCAGCCTTTGCGCTCATGCTGGGAACGAAGGGGCCTATCAAGGTACCCGCTGCCATAAGCGCCATCACCTGGGCGCCAAGCCTCGGCGGAAACAGCCGCACCACACAGTGCGCTATACGCGCAAGCAGGCCGCTTTCGCGCAAGGCCACGCCCAAGGCAAAAGCGGCCAACAGGGTCCACCACGCAGAACCGGCGAAGGCAGAAAACACCACCTCGGATTCAATTCCCCCCACCACCACAAGCGCAACCGCCATGAGCAGAGCGGTGACGTACTCGGGCAGCACCGAGCACACCCACCAGACAACCGCCCAAACTAAAATGCCCAGAGCGACGCGCCCCTGCTCATCAAGCCCTGCAAGGGGTGCGAGCGCAACGACAATACCCGCCACAACACCTGCGGCAGCGCCCACACCCCTTCCCCATCGTTTCAGGATCGCTGTCACAACGCGCGCGCCCTCGCGTCAGCAAACCGAGAGAGGGTACGAACCAGGTAGCGGTGATCCTCCACGTGCGGCATCCCCGACACTGCCGCAACGCCTCGAAACTCCCCATCGACTACCAGGGGAAACGCGCCTCCGTACAACGCGTAGGCCTGCTCGTCTCCCTGCCAGGGCTCACGCGCGCCGCCCTCCTCGGCCTGCACCCGGGCATAAAGAGAGCTGTGATGCGTGCGCCGCACCGTCGCGCACTTGCGGTCGAGCCAATCGCAATTCGCCTGCCCGGTGCCCGGCATGAGCGCTTGGAACACGACGACACCGTCAAACTCAACACGCACCGCAAACACGCAGCCATCGGCCATACCACGCTCGTACAACAACGTACCCACGTTATACGCATCCCGCTCATCGAACGTTGCGAAGGCAAGCCCCTTCTCTTCTCGCAGCAGTTCTTCGGCTGTCTGCACGTTCTCCATACCGCACATCCTCCCTCTGCGCCATCTCTTCACAAAGCCGCACCTGCACGACAACCCCATTTGCGCGACAATCCTGCACGTCACCTCGCGCAGGCGCGGCATCTCCGCCCTCCGTCACCGCCGGCTCTCGATACCGCACGATTCGTAGCTGGTGAGCGCCCAGTCCTTGCCGCGACGCGGGCCAATGACCTCGTGCGCCATCAAAAGCGTGACAAGAAAACCCACAGCCAGCGAAGCGCACATCACGCCAAGGCAGACGTTGTAACCCACGGGCGATTCGAAACCGCCGCCCGCGCCAATGATCGCGCCCATCAGGTACGGGAACAAGCCGCCGATGATCATGGAGAAGTTGCAGCAGCTGATGGCGGTGGCCAACTGGTCTTTCCTCACCGACGCCCCTGCCAGCGTGTAAAGCACCGGAAACGACGCGTTCATGCAAAATCCCATGATCAGCTGGATAGCCACCAACACGCCAACACCTAAGCTCATAAGGGGCAGAAGCATGAACGTGACGAACAGCCACGCCGAGCAGATGAGGATGGTCCGTTTCGCCCCGATCTTGTCGGACATGGCGCCCCAGAACAGCTGCCCCGCGCCGGAGGTGATGGTGAACACAATGGAGAACGCCGCCGCCGTGGAGTTCTCCATATGAAGCTGGTAGGTGAGATACGGCGTGAGCCAGTAATTGAAGGCGAAGTACGCACCCACGATGAACGCGTAGGCAACGAACGCGGCCAGCACGTTTCTGTTCTTGAACAGCTCGTAAAACGGCACGTGCTCCCCGTTTTGCGAACCCGTCGCGTCAGCGGCTCCGCCCTTCGAGCGCTCCACCTGCTCGACCGTCGCATGAGGGGTAAGTCCCATAGCCTCGATGGCCTTGTTGTTGGCTACGAAGCGCTTTTTGGTGCTGTAGAGCAGATAGACCGCCCACAGCAGCACCGGGCACAACGGTATGATGAGAAACGGCATGCGCCAATCGCCCGTCTGGGCCAAGATGAACGCCACGAGCAAACTCACCAGAGCCGACCCCCAGGGATACCCGGTATGGTGCGCGGATATGATGAACCCCTGATGCTCCTCGGGAAACCACTCCGCGCACGCCGAGGCGTCGATGGCCTCGCCGCCTGCGGCAAAGCCGAAACGCACGAACTGCAAAACGAACACCGCCGTCAGCACGCCCACAAACGGCAGCCCGATGAGAAACGTGCACAGCAGATAGACTGTCGCGATTTTCGCCTGCGATCTGCCTCGAAACCAGCCGATGCCCCGCTTGTCCGCCCACGCGCCAATGACCAGGGCAAGCGCGCCGCCGCCCACCGTGCCCACCGTGCTGAGCAGCCCGGAGGTGGCAGCGCTCATGCCGAAATACTCCACCATGGACGGCATGACCTTGTTCATGATCTCCCGGCATCCCGTGTTGAACGCGTACACGAGCCATACCATGATCAAGATGGTCCATGACCCAGCGGGTGCATGCGGCAAAAAACCCTGCTTCTTTCCTTCCATGTCCTTCCCCTCTCCCTGCCCTCGACAATGTCTACTCGTAGAAGTCGGGGATTTTCCTCAAGCTGTTGAACTGGTCGATGTCGTGGCCGAACCACACCCAAGCGTCGTTTGCCTGCTCGATCCGCTTGATCTTCTTAGCGCTGGCGCGGTACGCCGCTGTGTCGTCGCATATGCCGGGGAGGCGCCCGTGATAGTTCACAATGCTGTTTAAAGCATCGGAGACAAGCAAGACGTCCTTCTCTTTCTCCAGATGCAGCAACAAACCGAGCACGCCCGGCGTGTGCCCCGGCAGAAGGTAGGCGTCAATACCAGGAAATAGCCCCACGGTGTCCTCCTCCACGTAGGTGAGGCTCTTGCGCGGACACAGCACGTCGTCGCGGTTGTAGAATCCGTGCCCAGCAGGATCCGGCGTGGCCATGACCGTGCAGAACGCGTGCTCGGCCTCGGCGCGCGACACGTAGAAGTCGGCGGTGTCGGCGAACAGCCGCATGTTGCCGATGTGGTCCATGTGCATGTGGGACAGCACGCACACGGCGATGTCGGCCGGCTTCAAACCGAGCGCGGCCAGCCCCTCCTCCATGGTCTCGCCCTCGACGGGGGTCCAGAAGCACTCGTTGGCGATGGCCTCGGGCCACAGCTCGTCGCTTCGGGGGTCGCTGCCTAGATCGTACAGAATCCACCCGACGGTTGGGTGGTCGATCAGCACCGCATAGCTGGGTCCTTGGTACCACGCCGTTTCCGGCGCGGGGTTGTCGCGCGTTCCCAACGTCCAGAGCGACTGGCTCAGGTTGTAGTCGTTGTTGAGCCTGCCGGTCCCTATGACGTACACCTTCATTCCCACGAGAAGCCTCCTTCCCTCGGCGCGGCCCGCCGCCAAGCTCCTGGGCGGCGGGCCGCTCTCGTTCGCCGTTAATCCTCGCTGATGGAAAACACGATCTTGTAGCCTTCGTGCGTGTCGAAGTAATCGAAGGCCGCCTGCCAGTCATCCAACTTGAACTCGGTGGCAAGCGGCGCCAGGTCAACCAGACCCCGGTCGAGCAGGCGGACCGCCTGGCGCCAGTTGTGCGGGTTGGTGGACATCGACCCGCGCAGCTGCACCTCGCGGTAGATGACGTTCGACATGTTGACCTGCGCCGTGGCCGCGCCGATGGCGAACTCGGTGACGTAGCCGTCCTTGCGCACCTCATCAAGGCAGGTGTTGAGGCCGGCGTCGGTGCCGGAGCACTCGATGGCGGCATCCGCGCCATAGCCGTTCGTGAGCTTCCCGATGAGCGCGTGCAGGTCCTCCTCCTCGACGTTCACCGCGTAGTCGATGCCGAGGCTCTTTGCCATCTCCAGGCGCGCCGCGCCGGTCGCAACGTCGGTGATAACCACGGTGGCCCCGTTCGCTTTGGCAACCTGCGCGTTCATCAGCCCCATGGGGCCCGCGCCCGCGACGAGCACCACATCGCCCGCGTGCATGGGGGTGACATCGAAGCAGCAACGGCAACAGCACGCCAAAGGCTCGATCATAGCGCCCACCAGATCATCGATGCCCTCGGCCACGGGCACCAGGTAGCGGGCCGGCACCGTGATGTACTCGGCGAAGCAGCCGTCGATCACATACCCGATGGAGCGGCGATGGACGCACATGTTCGTGAGGCCGTCCTGGCAGTGCTCGCAGGTTTGGTCCACGCCCACGCCGATCTCCGAGGTGACCTTCTGCCCCAGCTCGTAGCCCTCAACGCCCGCACCCAGCTTGTCGATGCGGCCGACGAACTCATGCCCCATGACCACCGGCGGCTTCAAGCTCAGCTGCGAATCGTAATGGTACACATGCATGTCGCTGCCGCAGATGCCCGCTTTCAGCACCTTGATGCGCACCTCGCCCGCGCCAGGCTCGGGCACGGGCAGCTCGCGCAGCTCGGCGTTGCCGGGGCCGAAATCGTACTTGACAAGACCCTTCATGATACTCTCCTCTCATCGGGGCGCGCGACGCCGCGCAGGGCGGGCGCGCCCATTCGAAACAGACCGAAACCGCAGGCAAGCGCTGCGAAACGCTCACTGGTGGCGATAGAAGCCGTCGTAGCCGTCGAAGATCTCAGGGATATAGGCGTCCCAGCGCTTCATGACGTACTCCTCGCCGCACATGGAGAAGAACTTGTCCAGGAAGTGCTTGCAGTCATCCTGGATCTCCTTCATCGCGCCAGGGCGGCTGAAGTGCGCGAAGCGGAACGCGTCGACGCTCCAGTAGTCCAGGATGCACATGCCGTTCCACGCCACGTCGTTGGGCACGAGCGTGTTGTGGAAATGCTGCTGGCCGTAGAACCCGGCGCCGATGTGGGTGTGCAGGGCAAGGGGAGCGTGCACGAACTCCCAGTAGTCGTGGAAATCGCGCGGGTTCTCGTCCTCGCGGCACTTGCACAATCCGATGCGCTTGATCCAGGGCGACTTCGCCCCGACCTCCCATTGGGCAAGCGTCGGACGGACCACCACTTCGTCGGTGTCGTAGGCGCCAAGGACCTTCACCTGCTCGTCGTCCTCGTAGAGCGTCATGAAGTCGAAGCCGTCCTCGCACCACAGCTCGTCCATGGCGAAAATGCCGCTCTCGTCGTAGCCGCCCCAGCCCCAGCCAGCGTCGACAAGCTCCTGAGATGGAACGACGATCTTGTTCGCGTAGTACTGGAGCACTTCGGGACGCTCGACGATCTTCGGGGTGTGCTCGTTGAGGTAGAGCATATGGAACCTCTCGCGCGCCGCATCGTCGAGGGCTCCGTCGGGCGCACCCAAAAACACGATCTTCTTGTTCATTTTGAGCATTGCAGATACCACCTTTCTGAGTTTCCGCACTTTGAAATCGGGGGCTTGCCGAAGCGCCCCCGTTCTTCACGCCTTGACGTCCAAAGAAGGCCGCCTTCGCCTAAAGGCGCTGACCGCCGCGCCCTTTGAGGACCTTCGAAATGACCAGGACGATCACGAACGCGAACGCCGCGATGCAGGCGGCTATGGTGAAGCTGAGCGAATAGGCGCCCGTGGATTCAAAGCACACCGAGGCGAGCGTGGGGCCGATGATCGCCGAGAGCGTGTAGCCGATGTAGAGAAGCGACCAGTTGCTGCCGACGTGCTTGCTCCCCCACAAATCGCCGCACGAGGAGTTCATGACCGTGTTGGTGCCGCCGAAGCAGAACTGGATGAGAAGCAGCGACGCGATGACGAGCGCGCCGGAAACCTGGCTCGACACCAGGCACATCACGCACGTTGCAACCGTGATGAACACGAGGGGCTTGATGCGACCCACCTTGTCGCCCACCGCCCCCAGGCCGATGCGGCCGAGGAAGCTCGCCACGCTCAAAACGCCCACCATGGTGGCTGCGGCCATGGCGTCCAAGCCGCCCATCGCCTGGCAGATGGTCGACGCATGGCCCATGATCATGCTGCCAGCCGAAGCGGCGCAGGTGAACACGATGAGCATCAGCCAAAACACCGGGTCTTTGAGCACCTGGCCAGGCTTTTTCCCTTCGAGCGCGGCAGTCTGCGCAACCCCGGAGGCGCCATTCATCGACGCCGGCGCCCAGCCCTCCTCCGGACGCTTCATCAAAATGAGCGCCAAGGCGATGATGACGGCGAAGGCGACGCCCAAGAAGCACAGGCCCGTGCTGGGGCCGAGCGCGCTCAAAAGCGCCTGGCCAAGGGGAGCCCACAAAAGCGGCGCGATGCCCGCGGTGCCAATGACGCAGCCCGAGGCGAATCCGCGCTTGTCGGGGAACCACTTCTGGCTCACGCTGGTCGCCGTGATGTACAGGGCGCCGTTGCCGATGCCGGCCACCACGCTGTAGGCGAACACGAGCATCTCGGCCGATGTCGCGCACCCGGCAAGAAACCAGCCCCCGCCGAACAGCACCAAGCCGATCAGATAGGTGATGCGCGGGTTCGCCCTGTCGACGACGCGGCCGAAAATCAAAGACGAAATCTGGGCGAAGATCTGGTTGAACGAATATCCTGCGGCGATGAAGCCAAGGTTCCATCCGTACTCCTGGATCAATGGGTTCGTGAACACGCTCCAGATGTAGAACGCCGACGTCACAAAGGGGCCGGCACAGCACGCAACAAGGCGCCAGTACCTACTCACGTTCATTCCCTCTCCTCTCGCTCCATGCAATCAAAACTGTCCGAACGCACCGCGCATACGGCGCGCGCCGCCTAGATGGCCATGCCCACATCGCGGCCATCGCGGAACGCATGCTTGAAGAAAGCGTTCTCACCTCCTCGCGCCGAACCGATCTCGTACACCTCGGGAGCCAGGTCCTTCACCGACTCATAGAACGCAGGGTCGCGACGCTCCGGCAGCATGATCATCACGCAGTCGCCGTCGATGTGGCGCGTGCTGCCGTCCTTGACGTTGCGAACGACGGCGCCCTTCTTGTCGACCTCGACAAGCTCTGAGTTGCGCGCGATCTCTATCCCCTCGCGATCGAACCACCATTCGAGGCGCTCCTTGAAACGCGCGGTGATCATGCCACCCAGATCCTCGTCCTCCGCCACCACCACGACGTCTTTGCCAAGCTTCTTCATGAACTCGGCGCATTGGGCGCCCTCGGCCCCGGCGCCCACGACGACCAGCCGCTTGCCCACCGGGAAGAACTTCTGCGCCATGGACGCGAGTTTCTGGGGGCCGAACATCTTCATGGGGATCTTGGAGAGCTTGGTCATCTGGGGAATGGTGAGCACGTTTTTGCGATCGATGCCGGCAACGTCGGGGACGTAGTAGGGCGAGGAGACGGCCACCACCACGACGTCGGGCCGCTCGCGCTTGATCAGGGCAGGCGTGACCTCCGTGTTCGTTTTCACGGTGATGTTCGGCTGCTTGGCCACGGCGTTGACCAGATAGTCGTGGATGGGCATGACGTCTTCGATCTTGTCCCCCTTGATCATGGACGCCAGCTTCGTCTTGCCGCCAAGCTCCGCCGTCTTCTCGTAGAGGGCGACCTTGTGGCCGCGCTTGGCGGCGGTGACGGCGCATTCCATGCCCGCCGGGCCGCCTCCGATGACCATGACGTTTTTCACCTTTTCGGCCGGATGCTCCTCAAGCCAGCAATCGCGCCGCCCAAGCCCGGGGTTGACGCGGCAGAAGCGGGGCTGGGTCACCGGGTCCTCGCAGCTTGCGCAGTGGGTGCAGCGCATGATGTCCTCCACGCGGCCCTCCTGGAGCTTGATGGGAAACTCCGGATCGGCCCACATCTGGCGCCCGCACGCCCAACCGTCGGCCATGTCCTTGGAAAGCACCTCCATCATGCGGTCTTCGTCACGCACGCCGGCGACGAAGACCTTCGCATCCTTCACAGCCGCGTGGACGGCTGCCGCGCCCTTGACGAAAAGTCCGATGCCCTGGGCGTCGGCCACATAATCCTTCATGAACGGCTCGGGGTCCGGATAGGCGAAGTAATCCGGATCGTAGCGGAAGGACATGGCGCCGTAGCCATACCCGCACACATCGAAGTACTGGATGCCCGCCTCTTCAAGCAGCTTCGCGCTCTCGGCCGCGTCGGAAGGTTGCGTGCCCACGTAGCGGTCCGACCACTCCTGGCCGTTGAAGCGGCAGCCGATCACGAAGTCGTCGTCCACGCGCTCGCGGATGGCGGCCACGATCTCCCGGAGCATGCGCGTGCGGTTCACGGGGTCCTTCCAGCCGTACTCGTCGGTGCGGTGGTTCCAGATGGGCGAGAGCCACGCGTTCAGGAAGTAGCCGTTGCCCGCATGAAGCTCTACGCCGTCGAACCCGCCCTTCCACAGCCTCACGGCCGCGTCCACGATCATCTGCTGCTTCTCGTGGATCTGATCGACGCTCAGCTCGCGGACCTCGCGTCCGAACGGCGGCGGCGTGGGGATGTCCGCCTCGGCAATGTGGGACGGCCCCGGAGGAAGCTGGCCGTCGTAGGTGTCCCACGCGGACGGGCCCATGTGGTGCAGCTGGCCGAAGGTCTTCGTGCCGTGCTGATGGATGACCTCGTTGAAGCGCTGCATGCCGGGGATGAACTTGTCGTCGGTGGCAAACGCGTAGTTGCCGAACTTAAGCGGCTCCCAGAGCATTGCCGCCACCGTCACCGCGCCCACGCCGCCTTTCGCCATGCTCTCGTACATGTCCTGGGCCCGGCTGTCGCCCATGCTGCCATCCTCGTTCCACAGCCACGAGGATTGCGGCGCCTTGATGATGCGGTTTTTGAGGACGCAGCTCTTGCCAAGGGTAACCGGCTCGAATATTTTGTCGTACTTGCCCATACACCTCTCCTGTTCTCGTCTACGGAATGCGATGCATCCAGAACACGGCACATTAAACACCCCGGCGCAGCGCCGGGCATGAAGCCTGGGATTCAGCGAGAATGCCCCGATGAATCCAGGGATTCACCACGCAAGACTAACAGCGGCGACCGGCGTGGTACCCCTCGTGCACCGCGTCGATCAGCTTGCGCGCAGCCACAGCGTCGCCCACAATCTCAACGGGAAAGCCCTGCGCTTTCAGGTCGTAGGCAAGGCGATTGACCGAACGCATGCCCAGCGCGCAGACCACGGCATCGCCCTCAAACGCACGCTCCCCTCCGTCATAGGGGCCCGAGAAGTCGTAGGGCCGCTCGGTCCCCTTCCCGGTGTTGGGGTTGTGGGGCCGGCAGGTGCGCTTGGTCAGGCAGACGACGGAATGCGAATCCAGGTAGATGATCTTCTTGTCCAGCTGAACGTCCACGCCGTCCACCGCAAGACGCGCGTTGATGTTCCAGTCCACGCCGTAGAGGTTGGCGGGATTGCTGTTGGGCACGATATCGACCATGGTCACCTTCTTGCCAAGCTCCGCAAGGTGCAGCGCAACTTCGCAGCCCACCAGGCCCGCACCCGCTACCACGAAGCTCTCCACGTTGGGAAAATCCCCCGCGAGGACGTCGAGGGGACTGAGTATGCCCGGGTCGTCCGCGCCGTCTATGCGGGGCTTGAACCACTCGGAACCGGTGGCGGCGATGATGCGGTCATAGCCTTCCTCTTGCGCGATCTCGCGTGTGAACGCGGTGTTCAGACGCACCTCGACGCCCAGCTTGCGCACTTGGCGCACCAGGTAGTCGGTGTAGCGGCGGTAATCTTCTTTGAACGTTGGCGCACCCACATAGCGCATGAGGCCGCCAAGGCAATCACGCTGTTCGTAGAGCACCACGGCATGACCCCGTTCGGCGGCGGCGATGGCCGCGTTCAACCCCGCCGGGCCGCTGCCCACCACCGCAACCCGCTTCGCGCTCGCAGCCAACCGCACCCGCGCGCTTGGTTGCTCGTCGCGACCCAGGCTGGGGTTCACGGCGCAGTGCAAGGTTCGGTTCTTATTGCCTCCGCCCAAGCATTCGTTGCACCGCAAGCACTGGCGCATATCCTCCGCACGTCCTTCGAATAGCTTGGTAGGATAGTCGGGATCGGCCAATATCTGGCGACCGAGCGCGGCGAAATCCGCCTCTCCCTTCGCAAGCATGTCCTCGGCCTTTTCCGGGCGCACTCCGCATACGGTGATGACGGGAATGCTCACGGCTTTTTTGATGGCCGCCGCGTTGTCGGCGTACAAGGCGCGCTGGCAGTACGTGGAGGGAATCCAGGTGGCCGTGGAGATTCCACGGTCGAATCCCATGTCGGAAACCGCCTTCTTCGTGCCGGCCATCACGTCGAAAAAGTCAGGGATGCGCGATTCCAGCGTACCGCCCGACACCATGATGGCATCCACCCCTGCTTCTTCGAGGTAGCCGCATATCTCGATGGACTGATCCAAGGTGATGCCGTCAGGCACGTAATCTTCTGACGAGATCTTGTAAATGATGGGGAAATCACCGCAGTGCTCGCGGATCGCGCGCACGATCTCCAAAGAGAGGCGGGCGCGGTTGTACACGCTGCCGCCGTACTCGTCGGTACGCCGGTTGTAGTACGCGCTCAAAAACTCAACGAGCAGGTACCCGTGACCGCCGTGCAGCTCCACGCCGTCGAACCCGATGGCCTTCGCACGCAGGGCAGCCTTGGCATAGTCCTCCACCACCTGGCGAATGTCCTCTTCGGTCATCGTTTTGAGCGCGGCTCCCGGCAAGCTGAACGTGCCCACCCCCGAAGGCGTGAACGCCGGCTGATCGCTCGCATTGTCATGAGCGAACACGCCGCCGTGGTCCAACTGCACAAACGCAGCCGCGCCCCCGGCATGAACGGCATCGGCTATCTTGCTCATGCCCGGCATGTACCGGTCCTCGCTCAATTCAAGCTCACCGGGAAAGCACCTGCACCCGGGTGTCGGATTGGTCATCTCGGTGATGACAAGCCCTACCCCGCCTTCCGCACGCCGCGCGTAATGCGCGATCGTGCTTTCGGTGACGGTTCCGTCGGGTCCCGCCGACCACGTTTCCATGGCAGGTTGCACCAAGCGGTTTTTAAGCGTGAGCGTACCGATTTTTCCCGGTTGGTTCAGGTGCGAGAAATCCATCGTCCTCTCCTTTCGCCGATTCTCGTCGCAGGTGACGCTACACCCGAACGCCGGCGCATCGGTGAAGCCTGGGATCCAGCGCGGACGCCGCATCTGAATCCGAGGATTCAGATGCATGGCCCCCGGGTTTCTTCCGCGCTATAATGCTTGTTTGGACGGTCGCATCGAGTGCAAGGACGAGCAATGGAAGACCTCACCCCCCCCCCATCCAACCGCGGTTCTATTTCGGGAACGAGTTTTCTGAGTTCAGATCGGTGTTCGCCGATTACCCCCACAAGGTCGTCTACGCCAACCCGGGCACCCACCTCAAGCCTGTCGGGGAGTACATGGACGGCAACTTCTACCTTGCCGAGGGCGTGTGCCAAGTGACGGTGCACCACGACTCCGGAGCCAACAGGCTCATAGGATTTTGGGGAGCGGACAGCATCTACCCCATCATCGCCTCCGACCAGCACTTCAACCTCGAACGAACCATCGCCCAATGCGCCATAACGGAGACGCGGGCTTGGAAATTCAGCTTCGAGACAACCAGAAGGATCATGAAGGAGCACCCGGAGGTCTCCTATGCCATGATCGACCATTACGGCCGCTACACGAACGCCTTGAAGTTCCTGGCCACCGCGCAGACTTACGAGAGCCTGCGCACAAGAATCTGCAACGCCTTCTACATCCGCGACATCTACGGCAGCGTCGGACCCGCCATGACCCAGTCCGAACTGGCCTCCATCATAGGGGCGCGGCGCGAGAGCGTAGTCAAAGTGCTCGCTCAGCTGAAAAGCGACGGCATCGTGGAATCCGACGGGCGCAAAATCTGGGTGACGGACCGGGAAGCGCTCGAGAGGGAATGCTCGGCGCTTCTGAAATGAGTCGCGCCCGCTTGGACCGGCAAGGGCGCGACGCGGGAAACGGCCGAATCGCACCCTTGCGCCAGCAGAAGTTGTGGTAAGCTAACTCGCTATGGAAGACACCCCGAAAACCGCACGGCGCCGCGAGCGCGAGAAGCGCACCGTCTCGCAGATGATCGCTTTGTACTGCGCCGGCAACCACGACGCCTCCGCGCGCACCGAGCGGGCGCTTTGCGGCGAACCGGTGTGCCCCGCCTGCGCCGAGCTGGACGCCTACGCCGCGCTGCGCACCGAGCGTTGCCGCAAGATGGACGTCAAAACCTCGTGCGACGAGTGCGAGAACCACTGCTACAAGCCCGAGATGCGCGAGCACGTGCGCGCCGTCATGCGCTACGCCGGCCCCCGCATGCTCGCAAAGCACCCCGTGGCCGCCATCCGCCACCTTCTGGGAAAGTGACGCCGCACACGCGGAAAACCGCTCCGAATCAAGAACGTCCGAAGAACTCGCAATGCCGAGCCGCACGCCGAGCACAGTCGTCCTGCGGAGTTTGCCCCCGGCCTGAAAGCACGTTACACTAAACCCGGCAGAAGAATGCGAGCATGCCTCTTTTTCGCAAGCGCGATTCCGAAAGGCCCTCTCATGCTGGTTTACCATGGAAGCAACATGTCCGTCGAGCAACCGCGGATCCTCCGGAGAAATCGCTACCTCGACTTCGGCTTCGGGTTCTACACGACCACGAACAAGGAGCAAGCCGCCGATTTTTCAAAGAAAGTCGTGCGAAGAGAGCGTTCGGGAACACCGATCGTGAGCGTGTACAAGGTGAACGAGAGCGCTATCGCCCACAACCTGCGATTCGCGGGAACCGTCGAGGATGGAAGGTGAGAGCCATGCGGCAAGGCGGCATCAAAAGCATGCTCATGACCATCGTCCCCCAGCTCATCGAACTTGTTGAGAAAAATCGGAGCGTCGACGAGCAGGAGGCCACAAGGATCGTGTTCCAATCGCGTCTTTACGATTTGCTGGAGGACGAGGAAACCGCGCTCTGGCATCTGAGTCCGCTCGCCCTCTACGACATACTTGACACCGAACTCAGAACCGGACGGCTCGAGTTCCCGGAGGAGGTGTGACATGAGCAGAGAAGGCGCCTTCCTCGTCTATTGCATCGAAGCGTACAAGGAGGCGAAGGAGGCCACGGGCAGGCAGGTGTACGACCTGTTCGAGCAATACGGCGTCATTGCCTACGTGCTCGATTGCTACGAGGCGCTCCACACCGTGGGCGAACGCTACCTTGTGGACGACATCGACCGCTTCATACTCAACCGCAAACGGGAGGCGCTCGCCTAACGCGCGTGGCGAGCGCCTCGGTCGCCCCTACCCCAGAAGCCTCCTGCCGAGCGAGGCGCGCACGATAGAGCGGCTCGCGAAGTACGTGACCAGAAGGTAGCTGCCGTACACCAGCGCCGTGAAGGCCGCCGTCATGAGGGCGGGTCCCTCCACCGACACGCCCACCTGCTCAAGCACGTCGCGCGCGATCACGCCCACGGCGCACGACGCATGGCAGGCCGCCACGGCAAGCGGCGCAAGGAAGTACACCGTCACCTGGATGGCCAGCGAACGCAGCACCATGCGGCGGTCGCACCCCAGCTCGGCCAGCATCCGATAGCGCGGCAGCGAGTCGCTGGCCTCGGAGAGCTGCTGGACGGCCAGAAGCGCCGCCGTGGTGATGAGGAACACGAAGCCTATGTAGAGCGCCAGGTACGTGATCATCATGCGCATGCCGCCGGATTGCTCGACCACCTCCGCGGCGGTGAACGCGACGGTGGCGGGCCAAGGGCTCGTCGCGAATCCGTAGCCGCGCGCCAAACTCTGCTCGTCGGGCGGCAAGGCGTGTGCGAGCGCCTCGGAAAGCAGCCGGTCACCCTCGGCGCCATCCACGCGGTAGGCCAGGTCAAGATAACTCGCGTAGGGCGTCGCGCCGGCGGCGCGCAGAGCCTCCACCACCTCGTCGGGCACGACGAGCATGGCGGCGTCGGAGACGAAAGTGGAGGTGGACAGCGCCTGCTCCACGTAGACGCCCGACGACGCGAGCGTCTGCCCGCCCACCTTGACCTTCACGCCCTCCTCGGCCATGGCACGCGAGAGGTCCTCGGTCAGATCGACGGCGTTGTTCACGGCGTAAGTTCCCGCGGAAAGCTCCACAGGCTCATGCCCCGCCAGCGCGCGCACGGCGTTGAACTGGGAAAGCCCCACCACTCCCACGCTCTGGGGCGCCAACCCCTCCTCCTGCGACTCGCTGCTCAAACCCACGCCCAAACGCTCCATGAGGCCCCCGTAGGTGTCCGTGTCCTCCGCCGGTTGGTAGAGGTCCACCTGCGCGGCTTCCTCCACGAAGCCCTCCCACTCCGGCGCGGCGTCGGCGAAGAACGCCTCCATGTCCCAATCCCACGAGCCGGCCCGCGCAAGCGCCTGCTCGCCGCCGTCGGCCGACGCAGGTGCCCGCCAGACATCGGCCGCCACCGACGCGTCGAACTGCGTGCCCTCCTCGATGTTGCCGGTGAACACCTGCACGAAGCTCGATCCGGTGGAGAACACGGTGAGCGAGAAGAACAGCATGACGCACACGACGGACAGCGAGAGGAACGCCGTGTTCACCTTGCTGGCCACCTGGCGCGTCGTGAACATGGCAAGCCCCTTGAAGTACGCGCCCCGCCACCGCTCGACAACGGCGATGGCAAAACCCGCCGCCGACCAGAACAGCAAGAACGTGCCTGCCACCATGAGCGCCGTGGCCTTCCAGAACCCGAACCCGAACTCGGTGAGGCCGCTGTCCACAAGCGTCGTGTACGCCCAGGCCAGAAGCGCGATGGCAACAACGAACCCGATCAGTCCCGCCCAGGGGCCGCGCACACCGAAGCGCTCGTTGCGCGCATGGGCGCCCAGAAGGTCGATGAGCCGGCAGCGGCGGACGGACAGCGTGTTGAACAGCGCCACCACCACGAAGATGAGCGCGAAGCACAGAAGCGTCTGGGAGAGGGCCGCGCCGGAGAACACGAAGCGGTAGCGCTGCATGGGAATGCTGAACAGCCCCGCCGTGAAAAACGACAGCCCCTGCGAGAGCGCGAACCCCAGCGCCAGCCCCACCGCCAAGGACGCCGCGCCCACAAGAGCCGTCTCCATGAGCACAATGGCCGACACCTGGCCGGGACGCATGCCGAGAAGCAGGTAGGTGCCGAACTCGCGCTTGCGCCGCCTGATGAGGAAGCGGTTCGCGTAGACGACGAGAAATCCCAGCACGCACGCGATGAGCACCGAGAACATCTCCAGGAACTGCCCGGTGAGTTCGAACACGCCCTCCGAGGCGACGCCCTCCAGATCGAACAGGACGGACTGCCCCTGCACGGAGTTGAAAGCGTAGAACACCGCCACGCCGAACACAAGCGTGACGAAGTACACGGCGTAGTCGCGCACCGAGCGGCGCACGTTGCGCACCGCGAGTTTAGCCAGCATCGCGCACGTCACCGCCTAAAAACGTCACCACTTCCATGATGCGGCCGAAAAACTCCGCCCGGCTCGCATCGCCTTTGCGGATCTCGTTGAACACGGCGCCGTCTTTGACGAACAGGATGCGGCCGGCAAACGACGCGGCGAACGAATCGTGGGTGACCATCATGATGGTGGCGCCCATCCGCTCGTTCATCATCGCCAGCGTGTCGAGCATGACGGCCGCGCTGCGCGAATCGAGCGCGCCGGTGGGCTCGTCGGCCAGCACCAGCTTCGGATCGGACACCATGGCGCGCGCCGCAGCGACGCGCTGGCGCTGGCCGCCCGACATCTGGTAGGGGTGCTTGCCCAGCACCTCCGCCACGCCGAGCGCGGCGGCCATCTGTTCGACCTTCGGGCGCACGGAGGCGGGAGGCTCTCCTTTGATGGTGAGCGCGAGCGCTATGTTCTCGAATCCCGTGAGCGTGTCCAGCAGGTTCGCGTCTTGGAAGATGAAGCCCAGATCGTCGCGGCGAAACTTCGCCAGCGAGCGGGCGCGCAGGCCCGTGATGTCGCGACCGTCCACGAAGATGTGGCCGCTCGTCACCGTGTCGATGGTGGCCACGCAGTTCAAAAGCGTGGTCTTGCCGGATCCCGACGGTCCCATGACGCCCACGAACTCGCCGGGCATCACGTCAAAGCTGATGTCGTCGATGGCCCGCGTGACCTGGTCCCGGTTGCCGTAGACCTTCTCTATCTGGCGGACCGACAAGATGGGCCGCATCGCGTCGGCGGACGCGCGCGGGGTTGCGAACACTTCGCCCATGGCTTTCTCCTCCTTCTTCACCGGGTGCGAGAAGATGGTACGGCCCCGCAAGTCCGCATGCCATCGAACGGGCTTACCCTGGCCTTACGGTTTCGTAAGGCGCGCGGCGGCCTTAGCCGGGATCCCCGCCTCGGCGCGGCGCCTGTCGTGCGGGAAGGAGAGCATGACGCGCGTGCCCCTCCCCTCCTCCGAGGCCAGCTCCACGCCCAGGCCCATCTTCGCGCACAGCTCCGCCACCAGGTAAAGCCCCATGCCGGTGGAGGATCCCACCGCGCGGCCGTTCGCGCCGGTGAAGCCGCGCTCGAACACCCGCGGCACGTCGGCGGCGGGGATGCCGGGGCCGTCGTCGGAAACCTCGAGGACGGTGCGCGCGCAGGACGTGCCCGCGCCCTCCTCGCTCGCGGCGAAGCGCAGGCTTCGGGCGCCGTACTTCGCCGCGTTCGTCACCACCTGCCCCACGATGAACGAGAGCCACTTCGCGTCGGCCCACACGCGCGTTTCGGGCCCAACGCCTATCTCCGGAGTCGTTCCGCATCCGATGAGGTAGCGGGCGTGCCGTTTCAGCGCGTCGCGCACCACGTCGGCGAGCGCCACCTCGCGGATGGAGAAGTCGCGCACAAGGGAGGCGGAGCGCGCGTAGTAAAGCACCTGCTCCACGTAGTCCTCTATGCGGTCGAGCTCGCCTTTGAGCTTTGCGGCCTGGGGGCCGTGCAAATCCGACGCCATGAGCTTCGCGGCGGCGATGGGCGTTTTGATCTCGTGGATCCACAGGTCTATGTACTCGCGGTACGCCTCCGCCTGACGCTTGCGCGCGGCCACCTCGTCGCCGGCGGCCCTGCCCGCCGCCTCGAGCGCCTCCCACGCCAGGCGCCCCTCCAGAAAGCCGGGCTCTTCGAGCAGCGCCGCCATGCGCCAGGCGCGGTCCAGGCCGCAGGCGGCGCGCTCGAGGTCGCGGTAGAAGCGCCGGCCGCGCAAATAGCCGTGCGAAAGCGCCGCCGCGCCGCAGAGGCAGACGGCGCCTGCGGCCAGCGCGGCAGCCTGGACGCCCTGCCCGAGCACGGCCAGGACCCCTCCCGCCGCAAGCGCCGCGGTAAGCCACATCGCAACGGAGAAGGCGCGATCGCGCAGATAAGGGCCCGGCCGCATGGGCTACACCAGATAGCCCTGCCCGCGCCGCGTGGCGACAAAGCCCTCGGGCACGCCGATGGAGGCCAGGCTCGCGCGCAGGCGGTTGACGTTGACGGTGAGGGTGTTGTCGTCGATGAACGCGTCGGAGTTCCACAGCTCCACCATAAGCTCTTGGCGCGAGACGATGGCGCCGCGGTTGGCCATGAGCATATGGAGGATCTTGATCTCGTTGCGGGTAAGCTCCGCCGAACGGCCCTCGTGCTCCACGGTGCCGCGCGCCATGTCGAGCACGACGCCCTTGTGCGCGATGCGCGCGGCCGGGCCCTGCCGCTGCGCCCGGCGCAGCACCGAGGAGAGGCGCGCCAGGAGCACGGCGGGGTTGCAGGGCTTCGTCACGTAGTCGTCGGCGCCCAGGTTCATGCCCATCACCTCGTCGAACTCGCTGTCGGACGACGTGAGCATGATGAGGGGCACATCGCTTTCCCGGCGGATGTCGCGGCAGACGGCGTGGCCGTCTGTGCCGGGCAGCCTCAGATCGAGCAGGACGCAGTCGGGCGCGGCGGCTAGAGCCTCGTCCGCCGCGCGCTCAAACGATGCGCAGACGACCGCCTCATGGCCGTGAAGCTCCAGCAGCCGCACAACCTCGCCGCGCAGCGCCGCGTCGTCCTCGATGACGAATATCCGTGCCATGGGCGTCCCTTTCCTCGTCGCCGCCGAACGGATGGTCCCCGCGTCTTGAACCGGCGGCGCCGACCATGGTAGAGCAGGGCGCGCGAAGCACGGGCGAGCCGTAACCGTTTCGTTGCCTTGCCGCTAGCGATCCTTGCGACGGGCGTAGGTTTTGGGCAGCGCCGGGCAGGGGGCCTTCGCGCTTCTGAAGTAGCGCAGCATGAAGCTCGCCCCCGCCACGGCCAAGGCAAGCCCCAATCCCGTGTAGAAGAAGGCGACGAACCACTCCGGGACGATGCCCGAAGCGCGCAGCGCCATGCCGCCGCCCATCATGACGGCCATCACCACATAGCCCTTCTTGTCGAAGAACTTGAGCACATGCGTCCGATCCTCCTCGTAGCCCCTGATGCGCTGGGCGTGCCTGCCCACCATCTTCGTGAACACGAAGATGTGGAACAGCACGAAGACGGCGAGCGTGCCCGCCACCAGGACCCAGAGGATCCACCCCGCCTCATGCAGGTAGGCCGTGATCCCGATGATCGCGACGTTCGCGCCCGCGACGAGCCACACGATGCCCGCCACCAGCAAAAGCTTGTCGGTCGACACCTTCAGCACGACCGCTCCTTTCCGAAAAGGCGCCGTTGACGGCGCTTCGCCATTATAGGACTCCTCGGCCCGCATGCAAGGAACCCCGCCAAAACCCCTCCAAGCCCCGCCCCAGGGCCGGATGCGGGCGCGCCCGGCACGGGGGCGGGGCGGCCTCAGCCGCGCGGATGGGCGCGTTCGTGCACGTCCTTGAGGCGCCCGGGGGTCAGGTGCGTGTACACCTGGGTGGTGGACAGGCTCGCATGGCCGAGCATCTCCTGGACGGTGCGCAGGTCGGCCCCGCCGTTGAGCAAGTCGGTGGCGAAGGTGTGGCGCATGTCGTGGGGCGAGAGCGACTCGTCGAGGCCCGCGCGGCGCACGGCCTCCTTGAACATCTTGCGCATGGCGTCGGTGCCCATCTGGTTCCCGCGCGTCGACACGAAGAAGTGCGCGCACGACCTTTCGCGGAGAAGCTGCGGGCGGGCCAGGGACGCGTAGGTGCGCATGGACAACGCCGCCATCTCGTGGATGGGCACGATGCGCTCCTTGGCGCCCTTCCCGAACACCTTGACCTGGCCGAGCGCGAAATCGACGTCGGCGGCGAGCAGCCCCGACGCCTCCGACACGCGCGCCCCGCACGCGTAGAGGAACTCGAGGAGCGCCTGGTTGCGCATGTCGGAGGCCGACTGCTCGCGGGGTGCGCCCGCCGCGTCGCGACCGCTGTAGACCGAAAGCAGCCTGGCCATGTCGGCCGGCCGGATGACGTGCGGAAGGCTCTTGCGCTGCTTGGGCCCTTGAAGGATGCTCGCCGGATCCCCCTCGGCCGCGCCCGTCACGTTGAGCCAGCGGTAGAAGCTGCGCAGGGCCGACAGGCGGCGGTTGACGGTCGTGCGCGAGTACTGCGCGCGGTCAAGCTCGCCCAGGTACCTTCTGACCTGGCGATGCGTGGCCGACAAAGGATCGACCCCCGAGCGCAGCGCCCAGCGCGCGTAGTCGGTCAGGTCCACCCGGTAGGCGCGCACGGTGTGGGGGGAGGCGTTGCGCTCCACGCGCAAGGCCTCGCAGAAGGCCCCCACCAGGGCCTCGGCGGCCGGATCGCACCCAAGGGAGGCCTCTGCGTCGGATGGTTCCCGCAGCTCAGAGGACATCGGAGGGCTCCTTCCATTCCGCCCCGCCCGCATCAAGGGCAAGCCCGAGGGCCCTCAGCTTCTCCGCGTACGCCCCCAGCGCCCGCGCGCCGCGCTCGGCGTAGGCCGCGTAACGGTCGCGCTTGTTGCGCACGCGCCGCTCAAGGGGCGGCATGATGCCGAAGTTCACGTGCATGGGCTGGTAGTCCTTCACAGCCGGGTCGGTCGCGTAGGCGACAAGGGCCCCGAACGCCGTCTCCTCGGGAAGGCGGGGAGCCACACGCCCCGAAAGGAGAGCGGCTGCCGAAACGGCCGCGTGCAGGCCCGACCGAATGGCCTCGCAGTACCCCTCCGTTCCGGAAAGCTGCCCGGCCGCAAACGTCGGGACGCCCGTCGCGGCCTCGGCCGCCGCGAAACGAAGGTCCGCCCCCAGCAGCCGCGGCGCGTCCAGGAAGGTGTTTCTGTGCATCACGCCGTAGCGTGCGAACTCCGCGCGCTCAAGGCCGGGGATCATGCGGAACACGCGCCTTTGCTCCGGGAACGTGAGGTTGGTCTGGAACCCCACCAGGTTGTAGCTTTCGCCCCGCGCGTCCTCGGCGCGCAGCTGCAAGGCGGCCCAGGGGCGCCTGCCCGTGCGGGGGTCGGTCAGCCCCACGGGCTTGAGCGCGCCGAAGCGGGGGGCGTCGCGCCCCTTGCGCGCTATCTCCTCGATGGGCTGGCACGCTTGGAACAGGTCGCGCGTTTCGAAATCCTTCTTGACCACGCGCTCGGCCGACACCAAGGCGTCCACGAACGCGTCGTACTCCGCCCGGTCGAACGGCGCGTTCAGGTAATCGCCCGCGCCGGCATCCTCGTAGCGGCTCTGGCGGAACAGCTTCCCCTCGTCAAGGGAGTCCGCCATGACGATGGGCGCCGCCGCATCGTAGAAGGCGAGGTGGTCCCCGCCGGCCACGCGCGCGAGGTCGGCGGCCAGGGCGTCGGAGGTGAGCGGGCCTGTGGCCACGACGAGCGCGTCGGCCCCCCGCGCGGCGTCGGCGAGGCTTTGGACCTCGCCGCGTGCAAGCTCGACGAGCGGATGGGCCTCCACAAGCCCCGTCACGTCGGCCGAGAACGCCGCGCGGTCCACCGCCAGCGCGCCCCCGGCGGCCACGCGGTGGCGCAGGGCCGCCGCGTACACGAACGAGCCCAGCTCCTCAAGCTCGCGCTTGAGCATGCCGGCGGCGCTGTCGGGCTTGACGCTTTTGAGCGAGTTCGAGCACACAAGCTCCGCGCAGGCGTCGGTCACGTGCACGGGCGTCGGCGTCTGCGGGCGCATCTCGAAAAGCCGCACGCGGACGCCGCGCGCGGCCAGCTGGAGCGCCGCCTCGCTTCCCGCGAGGCCGGCGCCGAGTATGACCACTGATGGTGACATGCCGCCTAGCATAGCAAAATCCCGCCATCCGCAGAAGCCGTCCCACGAAACCTCCGGGGAGCGCTCCTGTCGCCGCAGCCTTCATCGCCGCTCCGCCGCAAACCCTCATCGACGCCCGCCCAGGGCGGGTCCCCAGCGACCGTCCGGCTGGCGCGCCACAAGCCCTGCGCGCTCGGCCTCCACAAGCCGCTC